>CAZAXU010000014.1:0-45889 GCA_964489245.1 uncultured Flavobacteriaceae bacterium | reverse complement strand
GAAAGTTCATAAAGTTGAAAGTTCGTAAAGTTGAAAGTTCATAAAGTTGAAAGTTTTTAAAGTTATTATATCATTTATGCTACATATTTAATTTTTTATTCGGTAGTTGTTAAGCATTGCCTCATACACTTTTAACTTTTAACTTTCAACTTTTAACTCTTAGTGTTTAAAATGCCGTAATCCCGTAAACACCATATTTACTCCCCGTTCATTACAGGTATCTATCACTGATTTGTCACGGATAGAACCACCCGGTTGCACAATGTTTCTTATTCCTTTCTCCGCTGCCAATTCCACATTGTCGGCAAAAGGGAAAAACGCATCCGAAATCAGATATGCTTTTTGTATTGCACGGTGGTAATAATCTTCAAAATCTTTTTCATCTTCTACAAAATCTTGACGGATAAAATCCCGTGCTTTTGCCAATGCCAATTCCGTAGCCACCAAACGATTAGGTTGTCCGGCGCCCATTCCCATCAGGTAAAATTCATCGTCTTTTCTGCCTACCACCACAATTGCATTGGATTTGATATTTTTTATAGCTTTTAATCCGAATGTTATTAAATCCTTATCCGTTTCAGAAGCTTGTCCGGTTACCATTTCTATTTTTTCATAGAGTTTATCGTCGTAATCTTGTTCGAGTAGTGTTCCGTTTACGATACGATAATCGGGATTTTGTGGTAAATTATCCGGATTGTATTCCAACACCCGCAGATTTTTATGATTTTGCAGATATGCCAAAGCATCCGGATGGATTTCCGGTGCAATCACCACTTCGATAAATTTTCGCTTGCTTCTGTCTTCATTGGTTAAGTCAAAGAATTGAGCAGTTTCCAAAGTCAAAGGCGTATTAAAAGCGATAATCGAACCGAATGCCGACACCGGATCGCCCTGCCAAGCTTTTTCCAAGGCTTTTCGTTGCTGTCCGGCTTGTGCCAATCCGCACGGATTGGAATGTTTGACAACGGCAACGGCTTCTTGTTCCAGTTCTTTTACCGAAGCTATGGCACCGGAAATATCCAAAATATTATTATAAGACAAAGCTTTTCCGTGCAGGAATTTTATATCGAACAAACTCTTATCCACGCCTTTTTGCCGGTAGAAATTTGCCTGTTGATGCGAGTTTTCTCCGTAGCGCAATTGCTTGCCTTTTTCAAATGCCAAACGAATGGAATGTTTATCGTTTTCCTTGTCCATTGTTTGTGCAATCAATGCATCGTAATCGGCAGTATGGTTAAAAGCTTTGGTCATTAATTGTTTGCGAAATTCGTAAGTAGTTGTTCCATTGTTGGTTTTCATCTCTTGAATAAACGGCTCGTAATCATCAGGGGTGGTAAGCACGTTTATATATTTGAAATTTTTTGCTGCTGCCCGTATCATTGTCGGTCCGCCGATGTCGATATTTTCTATCAGGGTTTCAAAATCCGCTCCTTCACGCAATACTTTTTCAAAAGGATACAGATTACAAACCACCAAATCAATAGGTTCGATTCCGAGTTGTGCAGCTTCTTCTTTATCTTTTTCGCGGTCAAAAAGCAAGGCACTTTCTATATTGAATGAAATGGTTTTCATCCGTCCGCCAAAAGCCTCCGGATTGTGAGTAACTTGCTGGATATCGGTCACTTCAATCCCTGCTTCCTGCAAAACTTTTTGTGTTCCGCCGGTAGAAATAATTTCTATGCCGAAGGCTTTTAATTGTTTTACTAATTCGACTATTCCTGTTTTGTCTGATACGCTTAATAATGCTTTCATTGAGTTAAAAGTTTATAAAGTTAAAAGTTTATAAAGTTGAAAGTTCATAAAGTTGAAAGTTTATAGGGTCTTGATTAATCCTGATAGAAGTTTCGAAATTTCTTCTGACAAATCGTATAGTTCACCAAATTTTTCTTTATCAATTTTTTTCAAATCCAAGGCTAAATATAACATTGATCTGACTTCTGCCACTGAACCTTTGGCAATGTAAAGAAATTGACGAAATTCATTATTTGTTTGTCTTTCAAATCCTTCGGCTATATTATTCATCACAGAAACGGCAGCTCGTTCAATTTGGTTTTTAAAACCGAAATCCTTGTGTAGTTCAAAAGTCTTGTAAACTTTAATAGTTAATTCTTTTGCCTTTTTCCAAGAAAGTATGTCTTCAAAACGATTTATTTTCATTTGTAAATATTTTATTTAGTCAATATTTTATTTATTATTCAATAATTGAAAATGATAAACATCCTTCTACTTTTAACTTTCAACTTTATGAACTTTTAACTCTTGTACGATATTATCAAAGATCTTTTGCCCGGTTTCTTCCCTGCGCAATTCCTTTCCGTTTCGTTTCATTTTTGCCCAATCCGGATGATTATAAAAACTTAAAAATGCCTCCGGATGTGGCATCAATCCGAATATTTGTCCTGTGGTGTCGGTCAATCCGGCGATGCTTAATTGAGAGCCGTTGGGGTTCATCGGATATTCATCTGTAATCTTTCCATTGGCATCGGCATATTGCAAGGCGATTTGATTGTTGGCAATGATTTTCTCCTTGACTTCATCGTTTTTGAACGCCAATTTTCCTTCACCGTGACGCACCGGCACCGGTAAAATATCTATATCTTTTAAGAACGGCGAAGTGTTTTCAGGATTAACTTTACAATATACCCATCGATCTTCATATTTTTGAGAATCGTTGTGTAGCAAAGCAACTTCCGGTTCGTGAGCGCTTTGTAAATTCGGCAGCAGACCAAGTTGTGTCAAAATTTGAAATCCGTTACACACCCCCATTATATATTTGCCGTTGGCGACAAAATCATTGATTTCTTGTATAAAGGTCTTGCCGTTTGTCATTTTTTTATACTTAATTTTGTTCGCCATCACTTTGCCCGAAGCAATATCATCACCAAAAGAAAATCCGCCGGGAAAATTCAAAATGTCATAATCTTGCAAATGATATTTGCCGTTGATGATTTCATTGAAATGGATAATGGTTACTTCAGCACCGGCGTTTTTGTATGCCGCGCCCAGTTCTATCTCACAGTTGATTCCGAAACCGGTTAATATTAAGCTTTTTACCTTCATATAGTGATAAGTTATAAATTATAAGTTATGAGTTGTTTTTCTTTGTGGTCATAATTATACTTCTGATAATTTTCAAAAGTTCTTCACAATCGTTATATATTTTCAAGTATTCTTCTTCTGTAATATATTCTGTTTCCAAAAGCAATTCCATCCAATACAAAGTTTCGTCTGCTTCTTTTTGAGCAATACTTAATTTGTGAATAAAATCAGCAGTTGACTGTGCATTTTGAGCTTCTCTTACATTTGCCCCTACAGAAGTTCCCGAACGCAGTAATTGCCTGCTCATCACAAACTCTTTTCTTTTAGTTAAAATCTTATATAATTCAACTATTTTTACTGCAAACCGGAAACTTTTTTCTTTGATAATGCTTGCCATAATTTTCAAATTTTATTATTAATTCCTCTCCATAACTCATAACTCATAATTCATAACTCATAACTCACTCCTCATAATTCATAACTCATAATTCATAACTCATAATTCATAACTCATAATTCATAACTCATAACTCACACCTCCATTTATTTTCCAATTCTTCTATTTTACCATCAATGATAATATTTTGATTACCCACAACCTTCAACCGCTTATCCCTCGTAACTTTTCCCAAGAAAATCGCTTTATCTCGCATAATTTCTTCAAATTTTTCTCTGTTTTCCGGCGCAACACTCACGACAAACCGCGAATGACTTTCGGCAAACAATTTGGCATTCAACGGCAAACTTTCCAATCCATCCAAAGAAATTTCCGTCCCGAAATCCGTCCCGATTAAACATTCCGATAAGGCAACTGCCATTCCGCCGTTGGATATATCGTGAGCAGATACGACTAGATGTTCTTTATTAGCTTGCATCATTTTTAGATAACTATCTTTAGCTTCTTCTTTACGCACTTTGGGGACATTGGCGCCGAGTTCATCAAATAATCTATAAAATTCAGAAGCCCCCAACTCGTCATAAGTTTTTCCCACTTGATAAATCAGATCGCCTTCGGCTTTGAAATCTGATGTAATGGTCCGGCGAACATCCCCGATTTTTGCCACCATCGAATACACAATCGTAGGTGGAACGGAAATCTTCACCCCTTCGCGTTTAAAGTCGTTTTTCATACTGTCTTTACCCGAAGTCATCGGAATATCAAAGAAAGTCGCCATATCGTATAGCGCTTCATTCATTTGCACTAGTTTTGCCAGTTTTTCTTTACCGTCCGGATTATTTTTGGGGTGATATAAAGAGTCCGGAACACTGAAATTGTCGTTTACCGTCCAAAATATATCATCTTTTTTTCGGGTATTGGGCAGTTCGCCGCCTACGGCAATAATTTGCCTAATGGCTTCATCAAAAGCCCCTGCCGACATTTCATAAGCATCGATATCGCCATATTGCGGACAGATACCGTTGGAAATGGCAATTCCTTCAAAACTCTTGTGATTGATACGCATCACACCGGCATCTTGCGGACTTGTGCCACGTTCACCCATCAGCGGTTTAACGATGCTTTTTCCCTTTACTTCGTGATCGTAACGGCGGATGATATTTTCCCGCGAACGGATATTCAACGATGCCATCAAATCCTGCAAAACAGTCTTATAATCATCAATCTCAATGGGTGCAGGTTCAGTTAAATCCGGCTTTTTCCATTCCGCAATCATTTTTTTCTGCGGCACGCCATTGTGCAGGAAATCCAAGTCTAAATAATTGACAATCTTATTTTTATAACGAACGTCCAAATAGCCGGTATTCGTAAAATAGCCAATATCCGTTACTTCCACTTCCATTTCTTCGGCGAGTTGTAAGAGTTCTATTTCTTTTTCAGGTTCTACGACGAGTGTCATTCGCTCTTGTGATTCGGAGACGAATATTTCCCAAGGTTTTAAGCCGGAATATTTTAAGGGAATTTTATTAAGAAATACCACAGCACCATTAGGAATTTCCGCCAATTCGCCTACGGATGAGGACAAGCCGCCGGCACCGTTGTCGGTGCTTGATTTAATCAATCCTTTGCGAGCTGCAATTGTCATAAAATCAGATAGTTTTTTTTGTGTAATAGGGCTCCCGATTTGCACGGCAGACATCGGCGATTTTTCATTGATTTCGGTAGAGGAGAAAGTAGCGCCGTGAATTCCGTCTTTTCCTACACGTCCTCCTGCCATAATAATTCTATCACCTGCATCAATGGGTTTTTCCCAGCTGTTCCGTCCCTTGTAATTGTCAGGCATTAGTCCACCTGTGCCACAAAAAACCAAAGGTTTTCCGGCAAAACGGTCGTCAAATATTACCGAACCGTTTACCGTAGGAATACCTGACTTGTTTCCGCCATCTTCAATACCGGTAACTACGCCTTCCATAATACGTTGCGGGTGCAATTGTCCTTTGAGCAGTTTTTGGTTGTAATCGGGAGGTCCAAAGCAAAGTACATTGGTATTAAAAAGCATTTCAGCTCCGCCAATTCCTGTCCCCATAATATCTCTGTTTACGCCTAGAATTCCGGTAATGGCTCCCCCGTAAGGATCTAATGCCGAAGGTGAGTTATGGGTTTCAACTTTCCACACAAATAGTTTATCCTTGGTAGCTCTGACTGTTCCGGCATTATCTGTAAAGACCTTAATCAACCAGTGATTATCATTGGCTTGTAAATGTTTTTGAACGACATCTGTTGAACCTTTGATATAAGTTTTGAACAAAGAATCTATGGTCTTTTTTTTGCCGGTTTCTTTGTTTTCGTATTCTATTAAAGCGTTGAATTCCTTGTGTTTGCAATGCTCCGACCAAGTTTGGGCAAAGACTTCCAATTCTACATCGGTAAGTTGTTCCGGTAAGCCTTTTGACAGTCGTTTCGCTTTGATTTTAGAATCGGTAAAATACTTGCGAATGGCTTTCATTTCTTCTAAATTTAAAGCCAATATGCGTTCGTTTGATAATTGTAGCAATTTTTCATCGGATAGGTTTTCTAAATCGATGATTTCGATGCTTTCGTCGGTTTGCATTTCTACTTTCGGAACGTATGGAGTAAAATCAAACCTACTTTCGTTTTTACGGATAGTTTGAATATAATTGATCAACGGATTACCGAGAAAAGCCTGAGCAATTTCTTGTAATTCCGTTTCGGATAAATTGTTTTCAAAGTAGTAAATATCCTGGGTATATATATGTTGCACATTTTTATCGATATCGCGATTGAGATAATCGGCAAGTGCCATTTGTGCCGATATGCCCACATCGTCGGTAACGCCGGGGAGTTGGGCAATGGCAATTATTGATTGATAATGCACATCATCATAAATACGGTTGATAAATACTTGTTCGGTAATGGTATTTTGCAGGCATTTTTCAGCAAATTTACCTATTTCATCTTGACGGATTTGATAATCTATCGTGTAGAGTTTGCTTGTCTTGATGTTGCCGGTGTTTATGTTGAGTTGCGACTGAATTTTTTGTTGTAAATTCAGTGCTTTGGTATTTTTGTAACCGGATTTTAATATTGTTTGTATTTGAAACATAATTCAGTGCCTGGTTGTTAGTCGTTAGTTAAAAGTTTGTAAAGTTAAAAGTTCTGATAATTCATCCCGAATCGTTCCTCTCGGGACTTCCTTCGGTCGTAATTCAACTTATAACTCATAATTAAATAAAAAAGCCGCCAAAATTTGACAGCTTTTAATATTTCTTCGTTAATTTCAAAGTTGGGAAAACAACCGATATTCTGTTATTATCGGTTATTTTTCCGGCTATTTGACATTCGTAATTTTCCTGCCGAATTTCCTTGACGATTTCATCTGCATCATCTCGATTGATGACTAGCAACATTCCATTACCCATATTCCACCATAGATAAGCATTTTCATTGGATATTTTTCCTAATTCTTGTATCCGTAACATTTCCGGTAGAGGGTTAAACAAATTGTCCAATATCGCGCCGGTATTTGTCATTTTCAAAACACGTCGTAGATTATCAAAGATTCCCCCGCCGGTAATATGTGCTATTCCTTTTGGTATTAAATTTTTTGAAATAATTTTGTTGATAACAGGTGCGTAGATCAAAGAGGGCATCAACATTTTTTTGCCCCAAGTTGTTGTATCATCATAGGAAATTGTATGCCATTTGTTGCCTAAATTTTCTTGTAAAATTCTGCGAATGGCTGAAAAGCCATTACTACGAAATCCACGACTTTTCAGACTAATAATAATATCTCCACTTTTGATTTGACTACCGTCAATGTCGGTTTTCAGATTATCAGGCAATACGCCAATAGCCGTTGAACTCCAATTGAAGTGCATTCCGTTTCCATAGCCGCCAATACGATTTCCCAGCTCGGCAATTTCGCCACCGGTAATGGTAACATTGGCAAAGTTGCAAGCATCACGCAAACCTTTCATCATTTGTTCAATAATGTCTTTGTCAAGAAAATCTACATCGATTACGTTGGAAAGATTGGTTGGTTCAAAACCGGCAGCTGCCAAATCATCGGCTACCATTGCTACTAAATCGAAGCCTAAAGTGTCGTAAATGCCGGTACGTTCAGCCAATTCAGCCTTAGTACCTGTGCCATCGGAGCCGATACCGATGCGTTCGTTGCCAAAAATTAAAAGATTGGAAAAACCACCGTTTGTTTTTGAGGCGACAGCCCCCTTCTTTCCGTTTCTGTTTGAGAAAGTATCAATGGCATAAGAATATGCTGTTTCAGAAGACTGATTGCCGAGATTGATGTTAACTCCACTCTTTTTTTGCATTTTTTTTTGCTTAAATACGACACAAAAATAAAGCTAAATCAAGATAATTTTATTTTACACAAGAAATCTTATCAACAAAATGAATGAATTTATTAACAATCAGTAATGCAAAACCTTTCTAAGTATTTGTAAATTGTTGATTTTTAATCTTTGTCAATTATTTTTTTGCATTTCTTTCTCTTTCTTTTCTCTCATTTGCGCATCGATTACGGCGACAATTGTCATGTTTACAATTTCATCAGCTGTTGAGCCTACTTGTAAAATATGAACAGATTTATTCATTCCCATCATGATGGGACCTACCATTTGTGCATTCGTCAGTTCTTTGATTAAACGATATGAGATATTAGCTGCATCGAGATTAGGAAAAATAAGCGTGTTCACCTTTTTATTGACTAGTTCTGAGAAAGGAAAATTTTCTTTAAGTAGTTTTTTGTTGACGGCAACATTGGCTTGGAATTCTCCATCTATGTTCATATCAGGGTATTTATTTCTTAAAATGAGTGCTGCTTTTTTCATTTTTTGAGCTTCTGCGTTTTTTGAAGAGCCGAAATTTGAGAATGAAAGTAAGGCAATATTAGGTCGGATTCTGAACATTTTTACAACATCTGTGACCATTGAAGCCATTCTTACAACATCGTTAGTGTCAGGATTGACTACGATTGAGGAATCCGTAAAGAATAAGGGACCTTTATTGGTGAGCAATAAGGTGGTGGCAAATACTTTTTCGACTCCTTGTTGCTTGCCAATTACTTCAATCATGGGTTTAAATATGGTTCTGAAACTTCTGGAATATCCTGAAATAATACTATCAGCTTCACCAACTTCAACCATCATTGCACCAAAATAGTTTCGATTTCTCATCAATTTTCTAGCCTCAAGAAGTGTGATACCTTTTCGTTGATGTTTTTTCCAAAATAATTGTGCGAATTCTTCGATTTTATCTTTGACATCTAAAGAAAGAGTATCAATAATGGGTAATTCTTCAGAGTATTCCAAATCATTTTTTATTTCATCAATTATTTTTTTATTCCCTAGTAAAATCGGATGTGCGATACCCTCTTCATGAGCAATATATGCTGCCTTTAGTACTTCAGGTAAATCAGCTTCGGGATAAACCACTCTTTTGGGGTCTTTCTTGGCGCGGTTTGTAATCATTCGAATTTGTTTTGCTTCCGCACCGAGCCTTTCGATTAGTTCTTCTTCATATTTGTTAAAATCTTCAATAGGTTTTTTTGCAACACCACTTTCCATAGCTGCTTTTGCAATAGCAGGTGGAATTTTGTAGATCAATCTGGGATCGAAGGGTTTGGGAATGATATATTCTTTTCCAAATGTCAAGTGTTTCTCCTGATAAGCCATGTTTACTTGTTCCGGAACGACTTCCTTGGCTAAATCGGCTAGTGCATATACGGCTGCCAGCTTCATTTCTTCATTAATTTTAGTTGCTCTGACATCTAGAGCTCCTCTGAAAATGAAAGGGAATCCTAGCACGTTGTTTACTTGATTGGGATAATCTGATCGTCCTGTAGCCATAATTACATCATTTCTTGAGGCAATGGCTTCTTTATAATCTATTTCCGGTGTAGGATTTGCCAAGGCAAAGACAATAGGATTATCGTTCATAGATTTTAAATGGTTGCCATTAAGAATATTACCAACGGATAAACCGACAAAAATGTCAGCGCCTTTCATGGCTTCATCAAGAGTGTGGATATCCCTATCAGTGGCAAAAGATGCTTTTTCTTTGCTCAAGTTTTCTCTATCACTTCTGATTACGCCTTTGCTGTCAAGCATTACAATATTTTCTTTTTTAGCTCCTAAGGCTTGGTAAAGTCTAGTACAGGAAACAGCCGCAGCACCGGCACCATTGATGACAATTTTAACATCTTCAATCTTTTTTTCAGTCAGCTCAATGGCATTAATAAGAGCGGCAGAAGATATAATTGCTGTGCCGTGTTGGTCATCGTGCATTACCGGAATATCCAATTCATCTTTTAAGCGTCTTTCTATTTCAAATGCTTCAGGTGCTTTGATATCTTCTAAATTGATGCCTCCAAAAGTCGGGGCTATATTTTTTACGGTTTGAATAAATTCTTCAATATCTTCGGTTTCGACCTCAATATCAAACACATCAATGTCTGCAAAAATTTTAAAGAGAAGCCCTTTTCCTTCCATTACCGGCTTTCCTGCTTCGGCGCCGATGTTTCCTAAGCCTAAAACGGCAGTTCCGTTAGAAATGACAGCAACAAGGTTTCCTTTGTTGGTGTAGCTATAGACATCTTCTTCGTTTTCGTGAATTTCCATACACGGAATAGCGACTCCGGGGGAGTAGGCTAAAGATAAGTCTCTTTGTGTGTTGTGTTTTTTAGTGGGGACCACTTCAATTTTACCCGGTCGGGGTTCCAGATGATATTTGAGGGCATCTCGCCTTAGTCTTTTTTCTTTCATGAGTTCAATATGTTAGTTCCAAAGTTTTGAAAGCACAAAGTTAGATAGGTATAAGCCTAAAAAATATGCCAAATGTTCTTTTATTTAAAAATAAATAAGATTTTTCAGTTTATACTTGTATATTTTGTGTGATTTTTAAAAGCCAAAAATAGGAAATATTTTCATGTCGAAAATAATTAAGTTTTAGCTTCGTGAATTTTCTTATTCATTTAATTTGTTACCGCATTCGTAGCAATATTCTGCATTATCGTGATGATCTGTGGCATTGCAATGTGGGCAAGATTGCGTGCTGACATGCACGTTTTTTTGCTTGGAATATTCGGCAGAGACAATCCCCGTAGGGACGGCGATAATGCCATATCCCAGAATCATTATAATGGAAGCAAGAAATTGTCCCAGAGGCGTGACCGGAGCAATATCGCCGTATCCAACTGTTGTAAGTGTTACGATTGCCCAATACATACTTTTGGGAATATTATTAAATCCACTATCTTGATTCATCTCAATAAGATACATTAAAGTTCCTAAAATAATGGTTAAAATCAAGACTGTTAATAAAAAGACAGATATTTTGGCTCTACTGGCTTTTAGGGCTTTGGAAAGCGATTCCGATTCTCCGATAAACGGAACTAATTTTAATATGCGGAATACTCTGAGTAATCTAAGCGCTCGTAATGCAATCAGAGAATTAACACCTACGGAAAATAGGGCTAAATATTTTGGAATGGTTGAGAGGAAATCAATAATCCCGTAAAAACTGAAGATATATGAACGTGGTTTTTTGATTGTGACAATTCGGGCAATATATTCTATACTGAATAGGATGGTAATAACCCACTCGGCAAAATCAAAAAAATTGTGATATTGCTGTTGATAAGAATGAACACTTTCAAGCATTACAATAACAACACTGGCAAAAATGAGCGCAAGCAAAATAATATCAAACCATTTTCCGGCTTTGGTGTCAGCTTCATAAATTATGTCATGAAGTTTTTCTTGCCAAGTTTGTTGTTCTTTGTTTTTCAAGTCTGATGGATTTTTGGTAAAATTATCATTTTTTTTTAAATAATTCTAAAAATCAATTTTGTTTCAGGAAATTAATATTTCTTTTTAATCCGGAGTATTTTGTTCTTTTTACGGCAGATTTTTTAAAAATGTTTTTAAAAATATCTTCGGTGATTTCTTCCCAATCGTTTTTGGTCATATTCAGCAAATCCGGATGAGGATTAAAAAAATCATTTTGATGTGGCAGCGAGAATTTATTCCAAGGACACACGTCTTGGCAAATATCGCAACCAAACATCCAATCCTCAAATTTTCCTCTCATATCTGCGGGAAGTTCTTCTTTGAGTTCTATGGTCAAATAAGAAATACATTTTGATGCATTAAGCATTCTGTCGGGCAGAATGGCTTCTGTGGGGCAGTTGTCGATACAGTTGGTACAGGTTCCGCAATAATCGGTTGAAAAAGGATAATCGTATTCCAATTCCAAGTCGATAATTATTTCAGCTAAAAAGAAAAAAGAACCCTTGTTTTTTTGAATAATCAAAGAGTGTTTTCCATTCCAACCGATACCCGATTTTTTTGCCCATGCTCTTTCCAAAACGGGAGCAGAATCCGTAAATACACGACCTTGTACATCGCCAACGTGTTCTAAAATAAAGTTCATCAATTCTTTAAGTTTGGATTTTAAAAGAAAATGATAATCTTTTCCATAGGCATATTTGGCTATTTTGTAGTTATCGGAATCTTGAGTTTTTTTTGGAAAGTAGTTAAAGCTTAGCGAAATAACACTTTTCGCTCCGAGAACCAATTTTGTGGGATCAAGGCGTTTATCAAAGTGATTTTCGAGATATTGCATCTTGCCGTGATAAGCTTTTGACAACCAGCTTTCGAATTTTTTTGCCTCATCTTCAAGAAACCCGGCTTGTGCAATACCGACACTTTCAAAACCAAGCTCAAGTGCTTTTTGTTTGATTGCTCTCGTTATTTCAGTTTTATAAGAAGATGTCAATTTTATATCATTTTTTCTCCAAGCTTTTCAATTTTTTCCAGCCATTTATTTCTGGTTTGCCCGGTAGATTTTTTTATAGGGGTTAGTGTTGTGATTTTTACAGGTTTAATTCCGCAAAATTCCAAAATATTTTTTTTTATGGAATTATGCCCGGGTTTGCCATAAAACAGATAATAATACCATTTTGGAGTATCCATTGTCACAATTATTCTGGCAGTTTTTCCTGTCAACAATTTGTTCCAAAGCAAGCTGTTTTCTTTAGATTTATAAGCAAATCCGGAAAGAAAAACTCTATCTATAAAACCTTTTAATAAAGCCGGATAAGTTCCCCACCAAGTGGGATAGACAAAAACCAAATGTTCAGCATTTTTGATATCTTTCTGAATTTCTAGCAGATCCGGTTCCAAATCTTTTTCAGGATTTTGTCTGTTTTTGAGAATGAGATTAAAATTTAAGTCGATAAGATGGATGAGTTTTACTTCTGCGGTCACTTTTTTTGCTCCTTTCAAATATTGTTCACTCAACGCGGCACAAAAACTGTTCTTGTCAGGATGTGCATTCAAAATTAATATTTTTTTCGAAGTTTTCATGATGTAATCAGTTGATTTAGAATAATTTTCCTTGTGACGAATCTTTTGTGCGTCCAAGATGTTTATAGGCAATTTCTGTGGCTTCTCGTCCGCGAGGGGTACGCATCAAAAATCCTTCTTGAATCAGAAAGGGTTCATATACTTCTTCTATGGTTTCTCCGTTTTCACCTACAGCAGTGGCAAGTGTACTGATGCCCACCGGTCCTCCTTTGAACTTATTGATAATGGTGGATAAGATTTTGTTGTCCATTTCATCCAATCCGTGTTCATCGACATTGAGTGCTTCCAAGGCATATTTTGCAATTTGGATGGTGATTTTTCCATCTCCTTTAATTTGTGCAAAATCTCGAACTCGACGAAGTAGTGCGTTGGCAATACGGGGAGTACCTCGACTTCGTCCTGCAATTTCAATGGCAGCTTCCATGGTAATTGGAACTTTCAAAATGCCGGCACTTCGTTGTACAATATTGGTCAGGAGCTCTTTTGTATAATAGTTTAATCTGGAATTAATACCGAATCTGGCACGCATGGGTGCAGTCAGTAGTCCTGAACGTGTAGTTGCTCCGATTAAAGTGAAAGGTTCTAAATGTATTTGAACGGTTCTGGCATTGGGACCGCTTTCAATCATAATGTCTATACGATAGTCTTCCATAGCGGAATATAAATATTCCTCAACAATTGGAGAAAGTCGATGAATCTCATCGATAAAAAGAACATCTCTTTCTTCTAAATTGGTTAATAGTCCGGCAAGATCTCCGGGTTTGTCCAGAACGGGACCTGATGTGATTCTGAGATTTACTCCCAGCTCGTTTGCCAGAATATGTGCCAACGTTGTTTTTCCCAGTCCGGGTGGTCCATGAAAAAGAGTGTGGTCTAAGGCCTCATCCCTGAGATTTGCCGCCTCGACAAAAATCTTAAGATTTTCAATAACTTGCTCTTGTCCGGAGAAATCACTGAATGTTAAAGGGCGCAATCTTTTTTCAATTTCCAAATCTTCTTTTGGAAGTTGATTTTTGTCGGGATTGAGATTTTCATTTAACATATTTGTTTGCCTTTGGTTGAATATTTTTTAATTATGGGGTTTTTGCCTTATCCATCCAGATCGTCATCGTCTTTGTCATCTTTTGGTTTATTATTGTCTTTCTCATCGGTTGTTTTATTTTCATCACAGTTCAATCTGATACCGATGTTTGCCGGTCTGGGGAATGAACTTTTTGAAATTTTCAATTCCTTATCTTTATAATTTTTCTTCATATAGTATCCCCAAATTGGCAGAGCCATCGTAGCTCCTTGTCCATATCGAATGCTTTTAAAATGAACGGAACGATCTTCAGCGCCGACCCAAATTCCAGTGGTCAAGTTAGGAACCATTCCCATAAACCATCCATCCGATTGATTTTGTGTGGTACCGGTTTTTCCGGCAATTTCATTTTTGAAATCATAGGGATATCCGGTAATTACCTCTTTATAGAATTTCACGTCTTTTGCCCAAGAACCTCTCAGGCGAGAGCTTGTGCCATATTGGGTCACTCCTTGCATCAGATTGATAACCGTGTAAGCGATTTCAGGACTGATAACATCTTTAGTTTCCGGAATTTTTTCATATAAAATAACTCCGTTTTTGTCTTCGATTCGACTGATGACAAAAGGCTCTATGTAAACGCCTTTATTTGAGAAAGAGTTTAAAGCGCCAACCATTTCATATAGTGAAATATCCGGAGTTCCTAGGGCAATGGAAGGAACGGGTAGAATTTCTTTTTTAACGCCTAGGTTTTTGGCAAGGTCAACCACGGGTTGAGGGCCTACCATGTCTATAAGTTGTGCTGTGATAACATTTACGGAGTTTGCCAAGGCTTGTTTTAGTGTCATTTTACCTCCGTAGGGACCGGAATTTTTAGGTGTCCAAGGTTTTTTCAGGTTCCATCTTCCTTTTTCAATGGTGTAGGGTACATTTGGAAATTCGTCACAAGGAGAAAGATGTTTTTGGTTGATTGCCGTAGCGTAGACAAAAGGTTTGAATGTTGATCCCACTTGTCTGGCTCCTTGTTTGACATGATCATATTTAAAGTGTTTGAAATTTATGCCTCCTACCCAAGCTTTGATATGTCCGGAACTTGGTTCCATAGACATCAAGCCTGCAAGCAAAAAACGTTTGTAATATCTGATGGAATCCAGTGGAGTCATTAGAGTATCAATTTCTCCATTCCAAGAAAAGACTTTCATTTGTTTTTTTTCATGAAATGTCTTCTCAATTTCTTTATCGTTTAGTCCTGCTTTTTTCAGCACGCGCCATCTTTCTGAACTATGCATGGCTCTGTTCATAATCTTGGCAATCTCTTTCTGTGTTTTTTTTGCATTCAAATCTTTGAAAAAGAACGGTGCGTTTTTATAAGACTTTTTGTCGCTAAGTTGTTTATTGAAGATGGTTTGTAGGTTTTTTATATGAGTTTTTACGGCTTCTTCTGCATTGGCTTGAAGTCTGGAATCTATAGTGGTGAATATTTTTAGACCGTCAGTATAAATGCTATAGAAACTACCGTCTTCTTTTGGATGTTCTTTCGCCCAGTTTCCTACAAATTTTCTGATATATTCACGTAAATAAGTTGCCATTCCTTCGTCATGTCGTTCAGGTTTAAAATCCAGTTCTAAAGGCAATTTTTGAAGTGAATCTTTTTCTTTTTCACTGATGTATCCGTTTTTTGCCATTTGGTGAAATACAACATTTCGTCGCTTTCTGGTGTGTTCTTTACGACTGATAGGACGATAATTCGAGGGGTTTTTTAGCATTCCTACCAGTGTTGCGGCTTCCTCAATTTTCAAATCTTTTGGTTCTTTGTTGAAATAAATACGGGAAGCGGATTTTATGCCGACTCCCTGATTTAACCAATCGAATTGATTGAGATACATGGCAATGATTTCATTTTTGGTATATTGTTTTTCCAATCGAACAGCAATTATTTGTTCTTTTATTTTTTGAATAACTTTTTTTGGTAGGCTACTGTTTTCTCGTTTATGAAACAAGAGTTTGGAGAGTTGTTGTGTGACCGTACTTCCTCCACCTTTTTTTCCCAAAAAAACAATGGCACGCGTTAAACTTCTAAAATCAATTCCGGAATGATCATAATAGCGTTCATCTTCGGTGGCAACCAAGGCTTGAGATAGATATGGAGAAAGCTCGTCATATCTGATTGGTGTTCGGTTTTCAGTGATATAAAATTTTCCGATAACTTTAGCATCTTCCGAGAAGATTTGTGTAGATAAATTGGATTTTGGATTTTCAAGCACTTTAAAATCCGGCATATAACCTAGCCATCCTTGGGCTGCCGCAAAAAATATCAATGCCAAAAGCAGCAGTCCTGAAAAGAATAACATCCAGAACCATTTGATATATTTTTTAAAATTATTTGTTTGTATTTTCTTTTTCATTTCAATAAATCGTTTTATTGTTGTTGCTGATGTTTTTCAATGACAATCCCTACTGATACAATTCCTTTTAAAATGGAATCTCCTTTGACTTTTCCGGTTTTTCTCACAGCTTGCCGAATGCTGAATGTCTTGGTCAAAGTGTCAGAGAACTTATAGTTTGTTTTATAGATTAATTTACTTTCTTTTAAATCCCAAATACCGTTTCCCAGCCATTTTCCTTCGGGAGTTGCCATTTCATATTCAAGCGTATCAACACTGGTAATTTTTTCATCCTCTATGCTTGCAATCAAAAAAATATTGCTATATGGATAGTTATTGTCGTTTCTTAATAAAAAATATAAATCATAAGATTGTTCAAGTTCCGGTTTAAACTGCAAGCCAACAACAGAATCTTTGTGCCATCGTGCATTGTTGATATCTTGGGTTTTTTCATAAATGATATCATTGTTGCAAGCACTAAGTATTGTTGCCGTTAGAAAAAGAATGAACAATTTATTTTTCATTTTGCTTTTTTTGATTTTGTTTGTTGCTTTTGCGGTTGTTATTGTTTTTTTGATTTTGATGGTTGTTTCTTTTTTTTCTTCGTTTTTTTCTTCTTTTCTTTTTAACTTCGTTAAAGCGATTGATATTATCTTGCCCAACAGCATTTTCAAAACTATCAACCGGAGCTATTTCTTGTAATGCTAATTCTGACGCATATTCTTCCAAGCTGTGCACTTTTTGGTCTTGTTTATTTACATCAACAATTTCATTAACTTGCTCCAGTGTCAGTTTATGCCAAGTATTGCCATTTTCTTCTGTGTTGGTGTACATATACCACAAATATCCTTTAAAAATATCCGACTTAATCCATTTGGCGTTTCCCTTTTCCGTTTGCAATTTTAAATTGTTTGCAGGGAATTCTTTGAGTGCATCCATATAAGAATCGAGTTCAAAATTCAAACAACATTTCAATTTTCCACATTGTCCGGCGAGCTTTTGAGGATTAAGAGATAATTGTTGATATCTGGCAGTGGAAGTGCTGACACTTCTGAAATCTGTCAGCCAACTGGAACAACAAAGTTCTCTTCCGCAAGAACCAATTCCACCGAGACGTGCGGCTTCTTGTCTGAAGCCGATTTGGCGCATTTCTATTCTGGTGGAAAATTCACGCGCCAAATCTTTAATAAGTTCACGAAAATCCACCCTGCCGTCTGCCGTATAATAAAAAGTTACCTTTGTTCCGTCACCTTGATATTCTACATCCGAAATTTTCATTTGCAAATTGTGCTTAATCACATATTTTCTGGCGCCATACTTTACTTCTTCTTCCAGAGCTCTATATTTTTGCCACTTGTCAATATCATTTTGTGAAGCTTTTCGATATACTTTCAAAATGGAATCGGGGTCGGCATTTTTGTTCTTCATTTGAACACGAACCAATTCGCCTGTCATTGACACCATGCCGATGTCATGTCCTGATTTTGCCTCTACGGCGACGAGATCACCTACATTCAACCGAATGTTGTTGGTGGAATAGAATCCTTTCCGAGAATTTTTAAATCGAACTTCAATATAGGGAAATCTTTCTTCTCCTCCGGGCAAAGGAATATCGTTCAACCAGTCAAAAACAGTGAGTTTATGACAAGATTTCATGTCACAAGTTCCTATTTTAAAACAGCCGGGTATATTTTGAGTTGTGGTTATATCACAAGTGTCATTCTTCATTTAAAAATCCTTAATTATGAACTAGCAAATATAATGATTATTGTCAGATAATTAAAATACTTATTTCAATTTGACCGATATGATTCCGGCCGGACAGAGATCTGCTGCTTGTTTGACCTGATTGAAGATTTCATTATTGGCATCTTTGAGCGTAAAAAAGCCTTTTTTTTCATAGGAATTAAGCAATATGCTTTTGCCGTCTTTTTTAGACATTTGAAATTGTTCTTCGGCAACCTCGACACAATAATTGCAACCAATACATTTTTTTCTTTGTAAAGTGATAATCACCATGCTATAGACTTCTGAAACCTAGTTTATTTCTTACTCTGTTCAAGACTTTAGTGGCTATTATATTTGCTTTTTTGGCACCTTTTTGCAAGGCATCTTCAATTTTGTCTTGGTGTGTCATATAGTAATTATAAGCCTCTCTTTCTTTTTCAAAGTTGTTGATAATCAGTTCATAAAGTTCTTGTTTTGCATGACCGTATCCATAGTTTCCATTTAGATATTTTTGTCTCATGGCTTCGGTTTGTTCCGGAGATGCAAGCAATTTGTATAAAGCAAAAATGTTGTCGTTGTCAGGATTTTTAGGTTCTTCAAGTGGTGTGCTATCGGTCACGATTCGCATGATTTGTTTGCGCAACTTTTTGTCGGGTAAAAATATATTGATGATATTGTTTCTGGATTTACTCATTTTATTTCCGTCGATTCCGGGAACATACATGGTTTCTTTTTGTAGTTCAATTTCCGGAATGATAAAAATTTCTCCCATTTGTCGGTTGAGTTTTTGAGCTACATCTCTGGTCATTTCCAAGTGCTGCTTTTGGTCTTTCCCCACCGGAACGATTTCAGCATCATAGAGCAGAATGTCGGCAGCCATCAACATCGGATAGGTGAACAATCCGGCGTTTACGTCTTGCAGTCTGTCGGCTTTGTCTTTGAAAGAATGAGCCAGATTGAGACGTTGAAATGGAAAAAATGTGCTTAAATACCATGCCAGTTCAGTGGTTTGCGGCACATCAGATTGACGGTAGAAAATCGTTTTCTCCGTGTCCAAACCAAAAGCAAGCCATGTTGCAGCCGTGCTATAAGTATTTTCTGCCAATTCTTTTGAATTTTTGATTTGTGTTAAAGAGTGCAAATCTGCAATAAACAAAAAAGATTCGTTTTTTGAATCTTTGGCTTTTTGGATTGCGGGAACAATTGCTCCTAGGATATTTCCCAGGTGAGGTGTTCCGGTGCTTTGGATGCCTGTCAGTATTCTTGCCATTTGATTTTTTATTATGTTTGCAAAGGTAATACAAAATCATATATTTGCCGAATGATAATGGGGCTAAAAAAAGTATTGAGAATGCTGTGGCATCTATGGTTTGCCATAGCGGCGACTATACCGGTGATTCTTTTTCTTCCATTGATTTATTTGAGTATAATTTTTGGATGGCAAATGTTGTTCACTTGGCTGAAACGCACTTGGGGAAGGTGGATTATTTGTTGCATGGGATTCCGGATAGACGTTGATAATCAGGCGGTTATTGATAAAAAGAAGCAATATATGATTATTGGGAACCATACATCAAAACTTGACATTATGGTTTTGCTTCAAACCATCAAACTGCCTTTTGTTTTTGTAGGAAAGAAAGAATTGGCAAAAATACCTATATTCGGATATCTTTTTAAAAAATCAAATGTAACCGTAGACAGAAAGTCAATGAAAAGTCGCAAGGATGTGTATCGCCAAGTGGCTGATTATATTGAGAAAGGAAATAGTGTGGCAATATATCCTGAAGGGGGTATTCCAAGTGATACAAATCTTATTTTAGACCAATTCAAAAACGGAGCATTCAGAATGGCTATTGAACATCAATTGCCAATTATTCCGATGGTATATTTTGACAATAAAAAGAAATTTCCATATAGTTTTGACTATGGATATCCCGGAAAATTGCGCGTAAAAATTCTTCCCGTTATTCCAACGAATCAGTTGAGTCTAGACGATTTAGAAGAACTCAGAGACTATTGTTATAGGTTGATATACAATGAATTGATGAACGAATTGCTTGAGACAGATTTTAAAAAATAATTTAGAATTTATTTTTTCGACTTCCTTGATACATCTCATATTTAACCAAACGAGCCTCTATTTTTGCATTGAAAAGCGGAATTCTTTTCGATGGTCTCAGACCTACAGATTTTAGGGCTTCCAAATTCCCGGTGATGAACCATGCTGTGGAACCGGAATATCTATGCTTCAATGTGTCTCCTATATTTTTATAAAATTCTTTTGTGTTGATGGATAAGCGCTCGTCATAAGGCGGATTAAAAATCAGGCTTGTTTTTCCTTCAGGTTTTGTGGTTTTGAAGAAATCGGCTTGTTTGATTTTGATGAATTCGTCTAGATTTGCATTTTTCACGTTCTGTATTGCTTTTTCAACGGCAGAAGGCGCTTTATCATATCCAATCAGTTTAATATTTTTAGAAATTTCACGAATTTTTTTCAAACTCGAAGTTTTGATTAGCTCAAAAAGATCGGCATTATAGTTGCTCCATT
Source organism: uncultured Flavobacteriaceae bacterium (assembly GCA_964489245.1). Taxonomy (GTDB): domain Bacteria; phylum Bacteroidota; class Bacteroidia; order Flavobacteriales; family Flavobacteriaceae; genus CAZAXU01. The sequence goes on along the minus strand of CAZAXU010000014.1, from coordinate 25,365 downwards.
TCTCGAATCCAAATTCTTTTCGATTGATGTTTGCCGGAATTCGCATGGCAAGCATAGCAGCTTCAATCAGAATGGTTCCTGAACCACACATGGGGTCTATTAAATTTGAACCAGCATCCCAACCGGATAATTTCACTATTCCGGCAGCTAAAACTTCATTTATAGGAGCAATATTTGTAGCAGATCTATAGTTTCTTTTGTGCAGAGAATCACCGGAGCTGTCAAGTGATACATTCAAAATATCGTCTTTGAAATGAAGGTTAATACGTAGGTCGGGTCGGTCTAAATCAATATTAGGTCTAACTTTATATTTTTTTCTAAATTGATCAGCAATGGCATCTTTGCTTTTTAGTGCAAGAAATTGCGTATTGTTGAAATATTTTGTCTGTCCGCTCACGCTGATAGCAAAACTTCCGGTTCGATTCAAATATTTTTCCCAATTGATCCTTGAAATTGCCGTATAAAGTTGTTCTTGAGACTTAATTCCTCTGAAATGCTTAATATGTACCAAGATTCTGATTGCCGTATGCAAGTTGTAGTTTGCTTTATAGACAAACCCAAGATCTCCTTCAAAGTTTACAGACCGATTGCCTTTTTTGATATTTCTAGCACCCAAATCGAGTAGCTCATCGGCTAGAATATCCTCAAAACCATAGAGCGTTTTGGCGGTTAATTTTAAATTGTCCAAATTCATTTTAATTGTATAATTTTGCAAGATACTAATACTAATTGGATATCGGAAAATCCGATTTGAAAAAATAAATACATCAATCGATTCACTATGATGACTTATTTGGCTTTATTTTTTGTTGTGATGATTGGAGGTGGTTTTGCTTTTTTCAATAAGAATAAGGACTCTCACTTCATTAAGCTGTTATTGAGTTTTAGTGGAGCTTATCTATTGTCAATCATTGTTTTTCATCTTTTGCCTGAGGTTTATAAAGATGGTGACAGAAGCGTGGGGCTTTTTATCATGCTTGGAATTATTTTTCAATTATTGCTCGAACTTTTTTCACATGGTGCGGAACACGGGCATCAACATCTGTTTGACAAAACCCCATGGTTACTTTTTGTGAGTATTTCCATTCACGCTTTTATGGAGGGCTTGCCTATTCATCAAGGACATCATCTGCACAGCTCCTATTTATATGGAATTTTGATTCATAAACTGCCGATTTCTATTGTTTTAAGTACTTTTTTGCTTAAATCGGGTATAAAAAAGTCCAATATCGTCATTTTTTTGCTTTTTTTCGCATCGATGACACCTTTGGCAGCTTATTTAGGAGAGCATGTGGATTTCTTGACCGAATATAGTAGTTATATCAATGCTTTTGTGGTTGGAATTTTGGCGCATATCGGCACAAACATACTTTTTGAAAATGAACATTCACATGAATTCAATCTCAGGAAATTCATTTTAATTTTTGTTGCTTTGGGGATTGCTTATTTGAGTTAGCTTATGAATCAACTGGTATTAGGAATAGGTAGCAATCTGGGAAATCGCATACAAAATTTGAATGCAGCACTACTTTATATCGAAAGCAGATTGGGAAAAATAGTCAAATGTTCATCGGTTTATGAAACACCGGCGTGGGGATTTGACGGAAAAGATTTTTTAAATGCCGTGATTTTGGTTGAAACGGAATTGCAACCGGAAGAAGCCTTGATAAAATCGCAGAGAATTGAACAATTACTCGGACGAAACCAAAAAAGTCCGAGTCAAAATTATCAGAATAGAACAATTGATATCGATATTTTGTTTTATAATGATATGGTGTTGAACCGGAACGATTTAACAATTCCACATAAACTGTTACATGAAAGAAACTTTGTTTTATTTCCTTTGGCTGAAATCTTGCCGAAATATTTTCATCCGATTTTAAGAAAGACAAGTAAAGATTTAGTAAATTTATCCCCAGAAAAAATCAACCCCAAAATCAGAAGAGAAAAATTGGAAATTAAACGGGAAACAGGCTACAACTTTATTGCAATTGAAGGAAATATAGGAGCGGGGAAAACCACTTTTTCGACACAATTTGCTCAGGATTTCAATGCCAAATTGGTGTTGGAACGTTTTGAAGAGAACCCGTTTTTACCTAAATTCTATGAGAACCCAAAACGCTATGCTTTTCCGTTGGAAATGTCGTTTTTGGCAGACAGATATCAACAACTTTCTGATGACTTGGCACAATATGATTTGTTTAAAACATCGGTGATTTCGGACTATTTTGTTTTTAAATCTTTGATATTTTCAAAAGTGACTTTGTCTGAAGAAGAATATGCTCTCTATAAAAAATTGTTCAATTTTATGTATAAAGACTTGGTTAAACCTGACTTGTACATTTATTTGTATCAAAATGTGGATCAGCTTTTAGTAAATATTAAAAAGCGAGGACGAGCTTATGAACAACAAATCAAGGGAGAATATTTGGAGCAAATTCATGAAGGCTATATGAATTTTATCAAGACACAAAAAGATTTGAATGTTTTGATTTTGGATATCAGTGATATTGATTTTGTAAAAAATCCGGAATACTATCATAAGATGGTTGAGATTATCACAGATCGGAAAGAAACGGATATAAAACAGCGTATTGTGAAAGTATAGCCTTTTTAGAATTAGGGGGCGATATAGAGTGGTATGTATGAGAATGAAATATGCATAAAATAAAATTTTAATCAATGTATTCAGCACGGAATTTTATTAATAACAATTTTGATTTGTCTTTGATTCCTACTGAGGGAGTCATTAGGGAAGATGCGCCATCAAATATTGCATTGGTTAAATATTGGGGAAAGTTTTCCGAACAAATTCCAATGAATCCATCTGTTAGTTTTACGTTAAGCAAAAGCAAGACTGAAACATTGGCAAAATATAAGAAAACAAGTATGCCTCAAAAGAAGACTTTATTTAAGTTTTATTTTGAAGGAGTTCACAAGCCTGATTTTGAACCGAAAATCGAAACTTTTTTTAACAGGATTGATAAATATGTTCCTTTTCTGAAATATTTTGAATTTGAATTTGACAGTCAAAACAGTTTTCCGCATTCTAGTGGAATAGCATCTTCTGCCAGTGGTTTTGCTGCGTTGGCAAAAATTATCATAAGCATGGAGAAACAACTTTCTCCTGATTTAGGTGAAGATTACTTGCTCAAAAAGGCGTCTTTTTTAGCCAGATTGGGTTCGGGTAGCGCCGCCAGAAGCATTGAATCACCCGTGACCATCTGGGGAACACATCCGAAGATTGAAAATTCATCGAATTTATATGCTATACAACCCGATTTCAAAATACATTCCAATTTTGAAAATTATCAAGACAGCATTATTTTGATAGAAAAAGGGCAAAAACAAGTTTCCAGTAGTCTAGGGCATGATTTGATGAATCGACATATTTTTAAAGATATTCGCAGAAAACAGGCTTTTGAGCATGCATTGAAGATGACAGAGATTTTGCAATCCGGAGATTTAGATGACTTTGTATGTTTGGTGGAAACGGAAGCGCTAACTTTACATGCTTTGATGATGACTTCGGTTCCAAATTATATATTGATGTTGCCGCAAACTCTTGAAATGATGCAACAGATAAGAGTCTATCGACAACAAACGGGAGTTAAAATTTGTTTCACTTTGGACGCGGGAGCCAATATACATATTTTGTATCCCGAAAAGGAAAAAAGAGAGGTATTGGATTTTATTCGGTCGGTGAATAAACAGGATTTTATTTTGGATTCGATTTAATAAAGAATACGTATTGAGTCGGATAAATTAAAAACACCAAAAGCTCTGCAAAGCAGAGCTTTTGGTGTTTTAAGAAAGTTCAAATACTTTCCGGAAAAAGAATTGTTCTGTGTGTGATTCTAGCTCTCAGGCGTATTTTTGTCGATATTTTCTTCAGTCTTGTCAGCCACTTCCTCGGCAGCATCCTCGGTTTTGTCAACGGCATCTTTGACCTTATCAGAAATATTGTCAGCTACTTGGCTGGCTTTATCAGCGGCTTTATCGACTACATCGGCAGCTTTTTCTCTGAACTCTTTGGTTTCTTCCATCAATTCAGATCCGGCTTTTGATAATCCGCCGGCAACTTCTGTGGTCACTTCTTTTGCTTTATCAACAACTTTTCCGGCAACTTCCGTTGCTTTTTCTCTGAATTCTTTAGTTTCTTCCATCAATTCCGAACTTGCTTTTTTCAGTTCTTCCGTTACATCTTCAGTGACTTCTTTTGCTTTTTCGGCAATATCTTCAAAGGTTTCAGCGGCTTTTTCCCTGAATTCTTTGGTTTCTTCTTTAATTTCCTCGGAAATTTTTTCAAATTTTTCTTCGGCGGCTTTAGCTGTTTGTTCCGCAAATTCTTGCACGTCATCTACGATTTCTTTTGCTTTCTTAGAGCTAAATACTTTTTTAATTGAATCAAATAGTCCCATTTTTTTGTTTTTTGTTGTTTATATTTTCTTTCCGTATGCTAAGTCTCCGGCATCTCCCAGTCCGGGAACGATATAGCCTTTATGGTTTAATTTTTTATCGAAATCGGCAATCCAAAGATAGGAATTTTTTGGCAAATGCTTGTCGATATAGTCAATACCTTTTTCAGATCCGATAATGGAAATGATATGAACGGTTTTGGGTTCTCCGAATTTTAAAAGTTTTTCATAAACGGCAATTAAGGATCTTCCGGTTGCCAACATAGGATCTACCAGAATCAAAACTTTATCCTTTATGCTTGGTGTTGCGATATAATCTACTTGAATATTGAAGTCGTCAGAATTCTGGATATGTTTTCTATAGGCAGAGATAAATGCATTTTCTGCATCGTCAAATATTCTCAAAACGCCCATATGCAGAGGGAGTCCTGCTCTTAAAATGGATGCGAGTACCACATGATCTTTGAGGACGTTCATGGTTTTTGTGCCTAAAGGTGTTTTGATATCGGTTTCTTTGTAGTTGAATGTTTTGCTCAATTCATAGGAGATGATTTCTCCCATTCTCTCAATATTTGTTCTGAAACGCAGGCTGTCTTTTTGAATTTTTTCATCGCGAATTTCGGCGATAAACTTATTCAGAATAGAATTTTGTTTAGAAACGTGTTTGATAATCATCGGGTTATTTTTTATAAATAAAAACCCCAATTCGGTTTAAATCAAATTGAGGTATTATTTAGATTTATATAATTTTCATTATTAACTTCTTCTGTTGTAAATACTGATATAGTATAACAATGTTGCTACAGATCCGATGGCAGAAACCACATAGGTTCTGGCAGCCCATTTCAGTGCATCGTTCACACCGGCTTTTTCTTCAGATGTGACCAGTCCTTTTTCTTCCAGCCATTTTTTTGCCCTGTTGCTTGCATCATATTCAACCGGAAGTGTGATGAAACTGAATAAAACGGTAAGAAAGAAAAATATGATTCCAATCAACAATAATTTAGGGAAAGTATTGACCATTAAAATTCCGCCAATCAGTAAAAAATTGACAAATGAGGAGGAAAATTGAACCACAGGTACCAGTTTGGAACGTAGCTGCAACCAAGCATAGCCCTTGGCATGCTGAACGGCATGTCCGCATTCATGCGCTGCTACGGCTGCTGCAGAAATACTGTTTGAAGCATAAACCGGTTCACTCAAGTTGACGGTTTTTTTTGTAGGATGATAATGGTCAGTTAAAAACCCGGGAGTAGAAACCACTTTTACATCGGTGATTCCATGGTCGTCTAACATCATTTGTGCAATTTCGGCACCGGTATATCCCTTGTTTAACTTGATTTTTCCGTAGTGTTTAAATTTGCTTTTCAATCGGCTTTGCACAATCATTCCGGCAACTCCGATAACAGCTATTAAAATGTAACTAAAACTCATAGTTTTTTAATTTAAGATTATTAAAATGTGACTATAAATATACAATTTTTTATTAAATGATATCATCATTTCAATAAAAATTAGAATTGTGATATCTTTATAAAACGATGTTTACAATTTTATTAGGAACAATGATAATTTTCCTAATTTTTTTATCACCAATCAAATTTCGTACCTTTTCATCATTTAATACAATTTTTTCAATTTCGTCCTTAGAAAGATTGACTCCCAAAGATATTTTATGTCTCATTTTTCCGTTGATCATGATGGGATATTCTTTGGAGTTTTCTTTTAAATATTTTTCTTCATATTTCGGATAAGCTTCAAAAGAGATACTTTCTCCTTCATGTCCCAATTCGTCCCATAATTCTTCTGCCAAATGCGGAGCAAAGGGTGATAGTAAAACTACTAGCGGTGAGAGAATTTTACGTTTGTTGGTTTTTAATTTTCCCAGTTCATTCAGTGCAATCATAAATTGGCTGATTGCCGTGTTGAATGAAAAGTTTTCAATGTCTTCAGTAACTTTTTTGATGGTTTTGTGTAATATTTTCAGCTCTTGTTCGGTAGGTTCTTCCAAAGATACATCAAAAACGCCGTCTGCATGAAACATTGTCCAGAACTTGCGCAGGAAATTATGCACACCTTTAATGCCGGCAATATTCCAAGGCTTGGCATCCTCAATGGGACCTAAAAACATTTCATACATACGTAAGGTATCGGCGCCGTATTTTTCTACGATATCATCGGGATTCATCACATTGTATTTTGATTTGGACATTTTTTCGACTTCGCGTCCTACTTTGTACTTGCCGTTTTCCAAAATAAATTCAGCATCGGCAAAATCGGGACGCCAAGCTTTAAATTTTTCAATATCTAAATAGTCGTAATCATCTATCATGTTTACATCGGCATGAATGGGAGTGGTTTCATATTCATCTTTTAATCCATAAGAAACGAACTTATTTGTTCCATTAATGCGATAAGCAAAGGCACTAGTTCCCAAAATCATACCTTGGTTAATCAACTTTACGCTAAATTCAGGTTCGGGAACGCTACCTATATCAAACAAAAATTTTTGCCAAAAACGGCTGTACAATAAATGTCCGGCGGCATGTTCGCTCCCACCTAAATATAAATCTACTTTTTGCCAATAATTCACGGCATCTTTACCAAAAGCTTCTTGGTCATTGTGTGGATCCATATAGCGGTTAAAATACCATGAACTTCCCGCCCAGCCGGGCATAGTGTTCAACTCCATCGGGAATATGGTTTCATTGTCTATTAAGTCCACCGAAACGATTTTTTCATTCTTTTCGTCCCAAGCCCAAATTTTGGCATTGCCCAAGGGCGGTTGTCCGTCTTCTGTTGGTAAATATTTTTCTACTTCGGGTAGTTCAACAGGTAAAAATTTTTCAGGTATTGCCGTTGCTATACCATTTTTATGATAAATAGGAAAAGGTTCTCCCCAATATCTTTGTCGGGAAAAAACAGCATCGCGCAAGCGATAATTGATTTCCGCTTTCCCGATACCGCGTTTTTCCAATTCTTCAATTATGCGTGGAATGGCTTCTTTGGCAGATAATCCATTTAAAAATTCCGAGTTGGTCAATACGGCATTTTTATCTTCATTGGCACTTTTTTCAATATCATTTCCTTCAAAAATGTTGACAATCGGGATATTCATTTGTTTGGCAAAATCCCAGTCTCGTTGATCGCCTGAGGGGACTGCCATAATGGCACCGGTTCCATATCCTGCCAGTACATAATCGCTAATCCAGATTGGAATATTTTTTCCCGTGAAAGGATGAAGAGCGTAGGCGCCTGTAAACTGTCCTGTTTTTTTATCAACTTCTGCCATGCGTTCGCGTTCGCTTTTCCGAGCGGCTTTTTCTTGATATGCCTTAACTTGTTCGCGATATTCTGGGGTGGTAATTTTATCGACTAACTCGTGTTCAGGAGCAAGGACCATAAAAGTCACGCCAAACAAAGTATCGGCTCTTGTGGTGAATACTTCAAAAAATTTATTTGTATTGATAACATCAAATCTAATGGATGCTCCAACAGACTTTCCAATCCAATTGCGTTGCATTTCTTTGAGTGAGTCTGTCCATTGCAGTTGTTCCAAATCTTGTAATAGACGTTCTGCATAAGCCGTAATGCGCATCATCCATTGGGTCATTTTTTTCTTAACCACCGGATGTCCTCCTCGTTCTGATACGCCGTTGACGATTTCGTCATTTGCCAATACGGTTCCCAAATCAGGACACCAATTTACTTCGGTTTCCGATAAATAGGTAATACGGTATTTATGCAGGATCTTGTCTTGTTGTTGCGGGGTGAAATTTTCCCAATCTTCGGCTGTAAAAGAAGTGATGTCGCTATCGCAAGCAGCATTAATGCGGATATTTCCTTCTGCTTCAAAAACTTCTATGAGTTCTGAGACTGGACGCGCTTGCTGTGTGTCGTTGCAATAATATGAATTGAATAATTGTAAAAATATCCATTGTGTCCATTTATAATATTTCGGGTCGGAGGTGCGGATTTTGCGAGACCAATCAAATGAAAATCCTATTTTATCCATTTGTTCCCTATAACGTTTGATGTTTTGTTCGGTAGTAATTGCCGGATGTTGACCGGTTTGGATGGCATATTGTTCGGCGGGCAAACCGAAACTGTCGTAACCCATCGGGTGCAAAACATTAAAGCCTTTATGACGTTTGTAGCGTGCAAAAATATCAGAGGCAATATAGCCTAAAGGATGCCCCACATGCAAGCCTGCTCCGGAAGGATAAGGGAACATATCAAGCACGTAGAATTTTGGTTTGTCAGAATGGTTTTCTGCCTTGAAAGTTTCGTGTTTTGCCCAATATTTTTGCCATTTATAGTCAATGGCGTTGAAATCGTAGTTTTTCATTTTCCAATACAATAATTTAGTCCGCAAATATAGTGATTAATTAAGTTTTAAATAAAGAATTAAAAACCGATAAAATTCATATGAACAAAACTGTTTTTTTATTTCTATTTCGGATTTAATCAAAATAAACCGTCCGGTTCTTTTTTAGATTTTTCGTAGGCAGCATCAATTTCCAAGTTTTTTCCGTTTGAAGCTTTTACAGCGAGTTTATCGCAGATTTCGTTTTCTGGATGATTGTTATGTCCTTTAATCCAATGAATACTGATGTCTAAGTTTTTGGCTGTTTTTATGTATTCTTTCCACAAGTCCGGATTTTTTGTTTTAGCAAAGTATTGTCTAACCCATTTACTAATCCAATCTTTATTGACGGCATCGACAACATATTTAGAATCAGAATAAATTTCAATTTTCAAATGTTTATCTTTTATTTTTTTCAATGCATCAATTACAGCCAAGAGTTCCATTCTGTTATTGGTTGTCAGGCGAAAACCTTTTGAGAATCTTTTTTCAAATTTTCCATCGCTGGTTTTCATCACAATGCCATAGCCGCCGGGTCCGGGGTTTCCTTTTGCGGCACCATCGGTATAAATTAATATGCTATAGGGTTCTTTATTCATAAAAAAACATTACTTTTACAAAGGTCAATAAAAAAAGTGAATCGTCAAAATCATCGATTAAAGATAATCTTGGCACGACCTTTGTCAGGTGTCACTTGAAAAAAAAGGCTAAAAAAACTTGTATTTTTATAAAGTTTGCTATTTTTGCCGAAATAAATACTAATTAAAATTTAAAATTATGTCTGACATTACATCAAGAGTAAAAGCAATTATCGTTGACAAATTAGGCGTTGACGAGAACGATGTTACCCCAGAAGCTAACTTTACAACTGACCTAGGAGCTGATTCGCTTGACACAGTTGAATTGATTATGGAATTCGAAAAAGAATTTGATATTCAAATTCCGGATGATCAAGCTGAACAAATTCAAACTGTTGGTCAAGCTGTAAAATACATTGAAGGAAATATCTAAGATTTTATAGCATGGAATTAAAACGAGTTGTTGTAACGGGTTTAGGAGCATTAACGCCGATTGGCAATAATGTGCAAGAATACTGGGAAGGATTAGTTTCCGGAACCAGTGGTGCTGCACCTATTACCAGGTTTGATGCTTCTAAATTCAAAACTCGTTTTGCTTGTGAGGTTAAGAACTACGATCCATTGGAACACTTTGACAGAAAAGAAGTTCGGAAAATGGATCTTTATGCACAGTTTGCCATGATTGCGACAAAAGAAGCAATTGCCGATGCAAACTTTGATGATGAAAAATTAGACCGTACCAGAGTAGGTGTGGTATTTGGTTCGGGAATCGGGGGATTAAGAACTTTTGAAGAAGAAGTCAGCAATTTTGCAACGGGCGACGGAACTCCAAGATATAATCCTTTCTTTATTCCCAAAATGATTTCTGATATTGCGGCAGGTTTGATTTCCATAGAGCATAAGTTCTACGGACCAAATTATGCTACGGTTTCTGCATGTGCAACTTCTTCGAACGCAATCATTGATGCTTATAATCTGTTGAGATTGGGAATGGCAGATGTGATGGTTACCGGAGGCGCAGAAGCATCTGCAACTATTTCAGGTGTTGCCGGATTTAATGCACTTAGAGCTCTTTCTACCAGAAATGACGATCCTAAGACAGCATCTCGTCCTTTTGACAAAGATCGTGATGGATTTATTGTTGGAGAAGGAGGAGGCGCTGTGATTTTGGAAACTTATGAGCATGCAAAAGCTCGAGGCGTAAAAATTTATGCAGAAATTTTAGGTGTAGGTCTTTCGGGAGATGCCTATCATATGACGGCACCGCATCCTGAAGGAGAAGGAGCCGGAAGAGTGATGGAGAATGCCTTGAAAGATGCTAATTTGCAACCACAAGCGGTTGATTATGTCAATGTGCATGGAACATCAACTCCACTTGGTGATATTTCAGAAGTAAAGGCAATTAAGCGTGTTTTTGGAGAACATGCCTATAAATTGAATATCAGCTCTACCAAGTCAATGACAGGGCACTTGTTGGGTGCTGCCGGAGCTGTTGAAGCAATTGCCTCTATTTTGACAATAAAAAACGGAATTGTTCCTCCAACAATCAATCATTTTACGGATGATCCTGAAATTGACTCGGCATTGAATTTTACATTCAACGAAGCACAAGAAAAAGAAATCAATGTTGCAATTAGCAACACATTTGGTTTTGGAGGGCATAATGCCTCAATAATTTTCGGAAAAATTTGAAACTAATTTTTTGAAGCTACTTTCAAAAATATTTCTTCCCCAAAAACTACCTGAAAATACTTTACAGGAAAGCTTGAAAGTAATCTTGCCGTTTAAGCCGAAGAACATCCATTTATATGAGGAAGCCTTAACGCATAAATCTCAAAATATAAAGGATAAAAACGGGTACAGAATTAACTTTGAACGTTTGGAATTTTTAGGAGATGCAGCAATTGAGACTATAATCTCCGCCTATCTTTTTGAAGAGTTGCCTCATGCCAATGAGGGAGAGCTCACGGTGATGCGTTCCAAAATTGTCAACCGAAAACATTTAAATGAATTAGGAGAAAATCTGAAAATAGCAGATTTATTGCTTAGTTATAATTCGTCAAAACAATTTGGAAAAGATATTTCAGGCAATTTGTATGAGGCTTTGGTTGGCGCTATATTTTTAGATAGAGGTTTTGAGGGCGCCCGAGAATTCATATACAAAAATATGATTGATCCTTATATAGATTTGGAGAGATTGGATCGAAAGATAAGCAGTTATAAGAGTTATATGATTGAGTGGGCACAAAAAAAACATCTTTCTTATAAATTTGTATCACAGAACGATGTCAACAACGGAAACTCATCTTATTATAAAGTTCATTTTTATATAAATCAAAAGAAAATTAGTCAGGGAAGATCTGCAAAAAAGAAAAAAGCAGAAGAAATAGCAGCCAGACGAGCCTATTATATGATTAAACCCGACATAAATGGCAAAGCATAGAAAGAAAAAATATGTTTTGAGTTTTGATGATCTTCCATCGGAAATGGAATATTCGTTTGTTGGAATAAAGACGTCTATGCCTTCTTATCAGGTTGCATATGAACTGAATAGACTTTTTGTTTGTGATTTCCATCTTTATGAAAAAACCTATCAAGTGGAAAGAGGCAATATGAAATTGGAATTTTCTCTGTTTCATACATCCGAGGATGAACAAAACAACAGAATCCGATTGTTGCATAATGAAAGTTTGGTGGAAATGAACACTCCCGGAAGCCTTTTTAGCACGGAAGAAGCTTTTTATCTTTTTCCTGAAATTAAGACGGTAAATTATCTTTTATTCACGCCGCAATACAGTAAATATACCTATGATTTTTTAAAAGAAAATTATAAATCCGTCCATTTGTTGAAATGGATTGATATTGATTTGAATCAAATTAAATCTCCTTTCCCAATTTTTAGACTTTAAACGTATAGAGATTTCCTCCTAAATATTTTTTTTAATATTCTCAAATAAAACTTAGTATATTTGAGTTCTTAAATTATATAAAAACCTGAAAGAAATGAAAAGAATTGTTTTAGTATTATTTTCCATACTGCTCTTGTCCTCTTGTGTTACTCAAAAAAAATATGCTGAGTTGGATGACAAATATATCAAAGCCAGAAGTGAAAATGAAGAATTGAAAACCAAACTCAATAAGCTGGAAAACGCATCTGTAAAATGTCAATCGGAATTAGATTTGATGAAAATTGATTATGAAGGCATGAAAAAGAATTATGATAATCTAAAAAAATTGTATGATGTCAAAGATGCGACTTTCAAGAAGATGCAGTCAAGTTATGATGCACTTTCAAGAAACAGCAAACAGACTCTGGCTTTTGAGGCGGAAAAAAATAAAAAACTACTAAAAAAACTGGAAAAAAAAGAAGCTGATTTGATTAAAGAAGAGCAACGATTGGAAAAAATGAAAACCGAGTTGGCAAAACGCGGACAGAAGATTTCACAAATGGAAGCCTTGATGGCAGAAAAAGATCAATCTTTGAATGATTTGAAAAATTCTCTCTCAACTGCTCTAAATTCTTTTATAGGACAAGGTTTGAAAGTGGAGCAAAAGAACGGAAAAGTATATGTTTCTATGGAAAATAAGTTGCTTTTTCCATCCGGTAGTTGGCGAGTGAAACAAAACGGAAGAAATGCAATTAAGACCATTGCAAATGTATTATCCATCAATCCGGATATAGAGATTATGATTGAAGGGCATACTGATAACGTTCCTTATCATACCAAGGGAGCCTTGGCAGATAATTGGGACTTATCCGTAAAAAGAGCAACATCTGTTGTGCGGCAGTTGCTCAAAAACAAACATATTGACCCAACAAGACTGATTGCTGCCGGCAGGAGCAAATATCATCCGATTGACGACAACAAAACCTCACAAGGGAGAGCAAAAAATAGAAGAATAGAAGTGATTCTGACTCCAAATTTGGATAAGATTATGAATCTGCTGAAGTCTGAATAAGTTTGAAATATACTTGATACGATATGTCAAATATGGATTAGTTCAAAAGAAACGGAATTAAAAAAAGGGCGAGAATTCGCCCTTTTTTGTAGAAAAATTTATGCTATTCTTTTTTGAACCTGATATCCCAAATTCCTCGAAGTTCTCCTAAACGGAATCCTGTTGCTTTATCTTCAGGATAATGTTTCTTTATTTTTTTCAATACAACGGCTTTGATATCTTTTGAAGGAATTCCGTGACATTGCAAGCATTTTTCTTTGATTTTGATGGGCGCATAAAAATGAACAAATCCTTCCTCATCTTTCATCACGATTGGTGTCAATTCTTTATGATCTTCTTGTGCAGCCAAATAATTTTCAATAATTGCCTTTTCATCTACATTCGGCTTATTGTCTTGATTTCTCAGTCTATGAGAAACTCTTTTCATCTCAACACCATATATTTTAGACAAACTGTCGGTTAGTTTTTCAGCATTATCGTGACAAAAAGAAACCACCTCAGGCAAGCCTTTCTCTTTGCCTGTTTTTTCAATATTTGCTTTAAAAATTTTAAAGGTTTCCATGGCAATCTCTTTGCCTTTCGTCTTATAAACTTTGAAATCAATTTTTCTTGAAGATGTCTCTTTTTGCTTTGTTTCTTCTTTCACCTCTTTTTTTGTCTTGTTTTGGCAAGCAAGAAGTCCGCTTAAAACAATGAGAGTTAATAGTAATTTTTTCATTTTTTGATATTTGGATTATGGATGCAAAAGTATGATATATATCATGAAACGGCAAATAGATATATGTAATAAAAGTTTCAGAGAAAATTTATGATTATTAGATTATAATTTTTACTTTTACGAAAAATATCAAGGAAAAATGAGTTCAAACACGCAAAGAATCTCTTATAAAGTAAAAGATATTTCACTATCGGGTTGGGGGAGAAAAGAAATCAAGCTCGCTGAAGCCGAGATGCCCGGATTGATGTCATTGAGGAAAGAATATGCCGGACAAAAGCCTTTGAAAGGAGCTAGAATCGGTGGAAGTTTGCACATGACCATTCAGACGGCGGTTTTAATAGAAACATTGATTGAGTTGGGAGCAGAAGTCAGATGGACAACCTGTAATATCTTTTCTACGCAAGATCATGCGGCGGCAGCTATTGCCAAGCGAGGAATTCCTGTTTTTGCATGGAAAGGCATGTCAGAAGAAGAATATAACTGGGCAACGCAACAAGTTTTGTTCTTTGATGACGGCAAACCGCTCAACATGATATTGGATGACGGAGGAGATTTGACCAATATGGTGTTGGATAATTATCCGGAACTGGCAGCAGGAATCAAGGGGATTACGGAAGAAACTACCACGGGAGTTCACAGGCTTTACGAAAGAATGAAAAATGGCACGCTCCCCATACCTGCCATAAATGTAAATGACTCTGTGACCAAATCCAAATTTGACAATAAATACGGGTGTAGAGAAAGTGCGGTAGATGCTGTACGAAGAGGAACAGATTTGATGTTAGCGGGCAAAGTGGTTGTAGTTGCCGGATATGGAGATGTAGGCAAAGGCACTGCAGCTTCATTTAGAGGCTCAGGTTCAAGAGTGATTGTGACTGAAATAGACCCGATTTGTGCTTTGCAAGCCGCCATGGAAGGCTATGAGGTCAGAAAAATGGAAGATGTGGTTCAACAGGCGGATATTGTGATTACGGCAACAGGAAATAAAAATATTATCACCGGCAAGCATTTTGAAATGATGAAAGACAAAGTGGTTGTAGGAAATATAGGACATTTTGATAATGAGATTGATATGGCTTGGCTGGAAAAAAACCATGGACATACCAAAGATACCATAAAACCACAAGTTGATAAATTTACGGTTAACGGTAAAGATATTATTGTATTGGCTGAAGGGAGATTAATGAATTTGGGAGTAGCCACCGGACATCCCAGTTTTGTGATGAGTAATTCATTCACCAATCAAGTATTGGCACAGATGGAATTATGGAATCATAATGATAAATATGAGAATAAGGTTTATATGTTGCCCAAACATTTAGACGAGATGGTGGCGAGATTGCATCTAAAAAAATTGAATGTAGAACTGGATGAACTTACGGAAGAACAGGCTGCTTATATCGGAGTTAAAAAGGAAGGACCGTATAAACCGGATTATTACAGATATTAATTCACAACCAATAAATTGCACCCTCTGATATCAGAGTGGTCAAATCTTCCGAGTATTTCAAAAGAATTATCCGAATATATTTTTCCTAAATCTTGGGTGGCAATGAACGAGCAGGAATAAATATTCGCCAAATCAATGATATTAATTCCTCCGGTTTTACCTTTTGGCAAATAACTCATCGGGTCTTCAGGGTCTCGAACCAGTATTTTTTTCCAAGGAACACTTTCAAAAATTCCATTTCCCTTGGAATAAGATTGGCTTAAAAGCTCGGTCATGCCATATTCGGAATGAATGTGTTGGACGCCAAATCCTTTCTTAAGTTTTTGATGAAGTTCTTCTCGGAGTATTTCTTTTCTCCTGCCTTTCATTCCACCGGTTTCCATAACAATAACATTGTTTAGTTTAAATTTATATTTTTCAATCAAATCAAGCAAGGCATAAGAAACACCAATCAATAATATTTTGTTTCCGGATTGGTCTAAATCATGAAGCGTATCAGCTAGTTTTTGATGTTCATACAAGTAAAAATTGCTTTCTTGACGATTAGATTTTTTGATGAGTTCTTGCACCATATAGACCAATGAAGAAGCTTGTTGTTCCAAGTATGAAGGGAGTAAGGCCAAAATAACGTAGTCTTCTGTTTTGCCGTAGAAGTATTCAAAACCGTTGAAAAAACTTTGCTCATAGATTTTAATGTTTTTTACGAAATGTTTACTTCGGTTTATGCCTGTTGTGCCGCTGCTTTGAAACAAGGCATCATAAGGTTCTCTTTCAGAAACAATGCGATAATCTTTGAAAAAGGAGATTGGAAGAAAAGGAATTTTATAAATGTTGTCAATCGTTTTAGGGTTGATGTTTAAAAGTTTAATAAATTTATTATAAACAGCATTGTGAATAGCTTGAAACTTGAAAATTTTCAAGGCTTTTGTTTCAAAATCTTGTTTTGATTTGATATGAAACACGTCGATATTATCCGGTAGGCACATTTGTTTTGTCTTGGAGTATTATTTTTAGTGCAGCATCGTTTTTCATCAAAATTTGATAATATACATTGGAGTCGAACAAATCTCTGGCAAGCAACGCTTTGAGTAAGATCTTAAGATTTTCTTTTGCTTGAGAATTTTTATGTCTTTTCTTGTTGTTCATACTTTTTTTATGTGACCGTATAAACTTTTCATACAGTTCTTCTTCAATATCACTATTGATGTAGTCTTCCGGACTGATTGAAAGTAGTTTATCCGTGTTCATATCCAAATAGTTTGTGACAAAATCGGATATGAAGCGATTCAAAAAATTAAGATTATAGATATAAGCGTTTTTATCTATCGGCACAAAAATATCGGGCACTATACCGCCACCGCCATATACCACTTTTCCTTTTGGTGTAGTATATCGAAGAGAATCATTTACGTGGATGCTGTCTTTATAGAATAGCTCTCCATTATATTGTCTTTTTTGGAAGTCGTGCCTGTATTCATCAAAATGTCCTTTTTTGTAGGGTTTTTGAATAGATCTTCCGGTTGGGGTATAATATCTGGCAGTCGTCAGTCTGATTTTTGATCCGTCTCCGAGATACATTTCTCTTTGCACCAAGCCTTTTCCAAAGGAACGTCTTCCGATAATAGTTGCCTTATCATTATCTTGAAGGGCACCGGCAATAATTTCGCTGGCAGATGCTGTATTTTCATTAATTAGAACATAAATATTTCCTTTTTCGAAATCCCCTCTGGCAGTTGCCATATTCTTTTTTATTTCTCCGGAATTATTTTTTGTAAAAAAAATTAATTTTCCGTTTTTGAGAAATTCATCTGCAATCAAATCAGCTTGTTTCAGGAGCCCGCCCGTATTGTCTCTTAAGTCTAAAATCAGTGCTGTCATTCCTTTTTGTTTAAGACTTTTCAGTGCGGTTTTAAATTCATCATAAGTATCTAAAGCAAAACTTGATATTTTTATCAGTCCGAGTGTATCATTAATCATAAAATGGGCGGGAACGCTGACCAAAGGAATATGTTTTCTGGTGATTTCCACATCAAAAATAGAATCTTTTGTTTTTCGATATACTTTGAGTTTGATTTTTGTTTCCGCTTTGCCCTTGATTTTTTTGGAAATTTTATAGATATCTATATTTTTTCCAAAAAGCACATCATCTTCAATTTGTAAAATCCGATCCATTGTTTTCAGACCGGCGGCTTTTGCCGGACCCTTTTCTAAAGGTCTGATAATGGTGAAGGTGTCTTTATATTTTTGAAAAACCACGCCGATACCGGTGAATTCTCCATCCAATTCCTCATCGGCTTGTGACACTTCCTCTTGTGGAATATATACGGAGTGTGGATCTAAATTCTTGAGAATATCTTTAATAACCGTGTCCACGATACTATCTGTGCTGACGTAATCAACATAGTCTTCTTTGATATAGCGAAGCAAATTGTCTATTTTATCTTTTTCAGTCGGATGAAAAGATAATTCTGATTTTTGATTGAAGTTCAAGAGTTGTCCGATGGCAATTCCCAAAACAATTGCAATTCCAATCAGTAAACTATATAGTGCTTTGTTTTGACTAGTCATCTAACTTTTTGATTTGTTCAACTTCTACTCCGGCTTTTCTTAAAAAGTCCACTCCCACAGTGTCACTGTATTCTTCATAATAAACCACTCGTTTGATTCCTGCCTGATGAATCAGTTTGCTACATTCTTTGCAAGGAGACAGTGTCACATACAGGGTGGATCCTCTACTGTTTTGAGTGGAAGAAGCTACTTTTGATATAGCATTAGCCTCTGCATGCAAAACATACCATTTTGTTCTGTCTTTATCATCTTCACAAACATTTTCAAACCCACTGGGTGTTCCGTTGAAGCCATCAGAAATAATCATTTTGTCTTTGACGAGCAAAGCCCCCACCTGTTTTCTTTTGCAATAAGATAGTTTGCCCCACTCTTGAGCCATCTTTAAGTAGGCAAGATCATATTTGTGTTTCTTTTTATCAGTCATTTTTAACAAAAAATTTTCAGGCTCAAAATTACGACTTTTTTTAGAATATATCTTGTTGGCTATAGCTTTTCGTTGAAATTTTTAAGATAAAATAAAATAATGATTATCAAATCATTAAATAATGAAATAATTTTTTATTGTTTTGTCATACTTGACAAGTATGACAAAAGTCATTATTGTTAAAAAAACATGTTTTTTGACTCAAAAAAAATTCAAATCTCATACAGAAACATGTTGCTTTTTGATAAAAATGTATATTTTTGGGCATTAAAAATTTGAACTGTATTAATCAAAAATTTATACGATAATGAAAAATAAATATCAAGATCAAATTGATAAATTTATGGAATACGCAAAGTTGCGTAATATCCATGAGCCGGAATTTTTGCAAGCGGTAAAAGAAGTTGCAGAAGCGGTTATTCCTTTTATTGAAGAAAACCCGAAATATCAAGGAAAAAAACTGTTGGAAAGAATGATTGAACCTGAGAGAGCCATCTCTTTTCGTGTGCCATGGGCAGATGATAAAGGAGAATTACAAGTAAACAGAGGCTACAGAGTTCAATTTAATTCTGCCATAGGTCCCTACAAAGGAGGGCTGCGTTTTCACCCGACAGTGAATCAAAGTATTTTAAAATTTTTGGGTTTTGAACAAATCTATAAAAATGCTTTAACCACACTGCCTATGGGTGGAGGAAAAGGAGGTTCCGATTTTAATCCTAAAGGAAAATCTGATGCCGAAGTAATGCGTTTTTGTCAAGCATTTATGAGTGAATTATATCGTCATATCGGTCCTAACATTGACGTTCCGGCAGGAGATATTGGCGTTGGAGGGCGTGAAATAGGCTATTTATTCGGGCAATATAAGAAACTAACCAAAGAATTTGCCGGTGTATTGACCGGAAAAGGATTGGCTTGGGGAGGTTCATTGATACGTCCTGAAGCAACCGGCTTTGGAGTGGTATATTTTACCGATGAAATGTTGAAAACAAAAGGAGACTCATTGAAAGGAAAAGTTGTTGCGGTTTCAGGTTTTGGAAATGTGGCTTGGGGGGCAATTACAAAGGCAAATCAGCTTGGCGCAAAAGTTGTGACCATTTCCGGACCTGACGGATATATTTATGATCCGGAAGGAATTTCAGGCAAAAAAATAGATTATTTATTGCGTTTAAGAGCAACAAATAATGATATTGTTGCGCCATATGCAGAACAATTTCCCGAGGCAACTTTCTATACCGGTAAAAAACCGTGGGAACAAAAAGTCGATATTGCTTTGCCTTGTGCCACTCAAAACGAATTGCATGAGGAAGATGCAAAAAAGCTAATTGCTAATGGCGTTCTTGCAGTGGTTGAAGGGGCGAATATGCCATCTACTCCCGATGCCATTAAAGTATATAAAGAGGCAAAAATTCTGTATTCTCCCGGAAAAGCATCTAATGCAGGCGGCGTGGCAGTATCAGGATTGGAAATGAGTCAAAACTCCATGCGTTTTGGTTGGACAACCGAAGAGGTGGATACCAAATTGAAAGGAATCATGAAAAGTATTCATGAAAACACCGTCAAATACGGAAAAACAGCAGATGGTTGGGTTGATTATGAAAAAGGAGCAAATATTGCAGGATTTGTAAAAGTGGCTGATGCCATGCTTGCACAAGGAGTGGTATAATTTATTAACCGAATATTTACTAAAAAACTCAGCCAGATTGGCTGGGTTTTTTTATTTCATAAATATGGAAATATGATTATTCTTTTGGCACAATCCTAATAAATGATTAACTTTATCAGAAATTAATTTGAAAAAACATTATGCGTAAACCAAAAAAACTATTGCAGAATTATCTCAACAGAGATAGTAGGATGAGAGATATCTATCATGATATGAATACTTATAAAGTGAGAGAAATTTTATTAGTTTCCAATCTGTATGATGCTTTTTCAATTAATAAAGAAGGAAAATTTTCTGAAATCATGCTCTATGATTATGGTAAGATGAATCTGACATCTTTGCCCAGAATCACAGGTGTTTATTCAACGGAAGAAACACTGGAGCAGCTAGAGGTAAAAGATATAGACATGGTGGTTGTGACCATGGGTTTCAACAAGCATAGACCTGTGAAAATTATCAAGAAAATCAAAGAACGTTACCCTAATCTCCCAATATTTATCTTGTTGAATAATACCCATCATATCAAATTTATAGAAGCTCAAAAAAATGAGTTGAAATATGATAAGATTTTTGTTTGGGATGGAGAATCACGAATTTTTTTCGGAATGATCAAGTATTTGGAAGACAAGAGAAACGCAGAAAACGATAGCAAGTTGGCTTCGGTTAGAATGGTTTTAGTCGTGGAAGATTCACCGATTTATTTCTCAAACTATCTCAACAAGCTCTATCGGATTATTTTTAAACAAACCAATAAAATTATTGACGATATCAAGATGGACAAGCTATATAAAGTTTTGAAACTTCGAGCGCGTCCTAAAATTTTATTGGCGACAAATTATGAGGAAGCAATTGCCATATATAATAAATTCCGAGATAATATTTTCGTAATGATTACGGATGTGCAGTTTCCAAAAAATGGAAAAATAGGTGCAGATACAGGCTTCCAGTTGGTTGATGAAGTGCACCGGACTAAGAAAGATTTGCCGATTGTTGTTTTATCATCCGATAAGAAACAAAAAGAAGTGGCAAAACAAAAAAACTTAACTTTTATTGACAAAAATGATGAAGATTTATATGAAAAACTCATTTTTCATGTTACTCAAAAAATTGGTTTTGGAAGTTTTATTTTTAGAAATGCTGCCGGAGCTCGGATAGGAAAAGCAGAAAATCTCCGTGAATTTGAAAAAGAACTAAAAATTGTTCCTGATGAGAGTATACTCTATCATGCTGAGAGAGATGATTTTTCGTTGTGGCTGATGGCGCGTTCCGAAATACAATTGGCAAAAATTTTGGAAGCAAAAAAAACACATCATTTCAATGATGCCGAAGCCATCAGAAAATTTATTCTTAAAATGCTTAAAGCATATCGAGACGAGAAGCCTCGAGGAAAAGTTGTGCCTTGGGAAGATGCCGATTGTCATAACGAAAAAAATATTATGCTTTTGTCTGAGGGGGCTTATGGGGGCAAAGGAAGAGGTTTGGCATTTATAAACTCTCTTTTGCACAAAACTGAATTAACGGATTCTTTGGAGGGCTTAAAAATCAAACTACCCAGAACAGCCATTATCGGGGCAGAGGAATTTGATCAATTTGTAGAAGAAAATAACTTGTTGGAAATCAAGGATTTGGAAATTCCTGATAAACAAACAAATCAAAGATTTTTAGAAGCAAAGCTTTCTGATTCATTGATTAAAAAATTAGAAGAATTTTTGGATTGTCATCAAAAACCTCTGGCAGTGCGTTCATCGGGACTGTTCGAGGATAGCCTGACACAACCTTTTGCCGGAATTTTTGAAACTTATATCATCCCGAATAATAATCCTGATAAAACAAAACGTTTACAAGAGTTACAAGACGCCATAAAATTGGTTTATGCCTCTATTTTTTCAAATGTGGCAATTAACTATGCCAAGGCATTTGATCACAAGCTCGGAGATGAAAAAATGTCGATTGTGTTGCAAGAACTGGTTGGAAGAGAATATGAAGGATTGTATTATCCACATATTAGCGGAGTGGCACAATCGTATAATTATTATCCTTTTGCTTCCATGAAACCACGTGATGGATTTGCGGTGGTTGCTGTTGGTCTGGGGTCTTATGTGGTTGAAGGAGAAAGAGCCTATAGGTTTGCACCTAAATATCCTAAGATTCAGCTGATTTCCATGAAAGATCAAATCAAATTAAGCCAAAGCTATTTTTATGCAGTCGATATGCAAAACAAAGACTTTGATTTGGCAAAAGGAACACATGCAAGCATTAAAAAAGTAGATTTGTATGATGCTGTTTCGCATGGAACGCTTACACATCTGGTTTCCACTTATGATTATAACAATGACGTGATGTATCCCGGTGTGGACGATAGTGGCGCCTTGGTGACCAATTTTGCCAGTATTTTGCAAAATAACTATATTCCTTTAGCAGAGATGATTCAAATGGTTTTGGATAATTTGAAACAAGCTTTTGATACTCCTGTTGAGATTGAATTTGCAGTTGATTTAACGCCGGACGAAGACGGTGAGGCAACATTTTATATTTTGCAAGTAAAACCTTTATTGGTTCCGGTTGAAGACTATACTTTTAAACTTGAAAGTCTGGATAAAAAAGATTTGATTCTTTTTGCCGAAAAAAGTATGGGGAACGGACTCATTAATACAATAAAAGATTTCATTTTTATCAAAAATGAAGATTTTGATAAAACACAAACAGAAGAAATGGCACACGAAATAGATTTGTTGAATCAAAAGATGATTGAAAAGAGAAAAAAATATATTTTGATTGGTCCCGGACGTTGGGGAACCAGAGATCGTTTTATTGGAATTCCGGTTAATTGGACACAAATTTCAAATGCAAAAGTCATTGTCGAAACCAGTTTAGAAGGTTTTCCGTTGGATGCATCTTCCGGATCGCATTTCTTTCATAATCTCACAACCCTGAATATTGCCTATTTTTCTGTTTTTTTAGATAAAGATTCAAGGGCGGTTAACTATGATTTGTTAAATGCTGCAGAGTCGGTTGAAGAAACAAAATATTTCAAACATGTAAGATTTGAGCAACCTGCCAAAGTGATTATTGACGGGAAGAAGCGAAGAGCAGCAATTTTAAAGGTGGAGAAGGAAAATTAGTTCAGACTTTATTTTTTTCTAAGACGGCATAAACGGGGAAATGATCGCTATATCCACCTTGATAATTGTTTCCTAAATAGGTTCTGAATGGCAGCATTCTATATTTTCCTTTCCGGACTTTTAAATATTTAGGATTGTAAATTTTGATTTCTTTGAAACAATATCTGTTTTCAGCATGGAGTTTGAAATTGTTTGAAAAAATAATTTGATCAAATAAATGCCATTTTTTTTGGTGATTTAAACTTCCTTGTTGCTGAAAAAATAATTCTGCCGTTGGATTGAAAAAGTCATCATGTATCAATTCCTTATTGATGTTGTCTTCATTGGGATCGGCATTAAAATCTCCCATGATAACAATTTTGGCATTAAGTTCATCATAGCTGATAAAATCTATGATTTCTCTTACTTTTCGAG
This sequence comes from uncultured Flavobacteriaceae bacterium, assembly GCA_964489245.1. GTDB lineage: Bacteria > Bacteroidota > Bacteroidia > Flavobacteriales > Flavobacteriaceae > CAZAXU01. The sequence continues at coordinate 1,684 of CAZAXU010000014.1, read as the reverse complement.
CTGCCAAAAATCGTTTGTGCTTGGATTGAATGTCGCCCTCACGTCTCGAGGGCCAGTGGTTGATGATAAAATGAATAGTTTCATCGTTCAATTTTCCTTTGCAATATAGAATGTCTCGGGTATTATAGGCTTGTCCCTCATCGTTATAGAGAACCAAAGGATAGCTTTCGGTTTCCAGAACTTCAAATTTGTTTTCCAAATAGAGCAAAGCCACATCCATTCCACGACGGTCATTTGAATCAAAATGAATAAATTTATATGGATATTGTCTCAAATATTTTGAGTGCAATAAATCCTTAAGTGTTTGATTGTTCTCTATTTCTGCCAATCCCATCACAGCCGGAGGAAATCCTGTTTTGTCTCTGCCAATATTTTGGATGACATAACCAATTTTTTTAGCTTTGTTTAAATATCTTTTCATCACCCAGTGCATAAAGCCCTTTGGAGTGAAAGCATCATCTTGTGTTTTTGGATCGTCTTTGGTATCAAAAAAATTTTCCAAATTATAAAATCCTATACTAAAAAGTTCTTTCTTCACAATATCTTTTTTGATGCGTAAATTTACTCATTTAAAATGAAAAAAATTAATGTATATTTGAGAGCAATAACAAGCAAAGACAATATGAAAAAGAAGCCGACAGCCAATAAGGGAAAACTCATTGTTTTTTCAGCACCTTCCGGAAGTGGAAAGACCACACTTGTGCGTCATTTATTGCAGCAACCCGAATTGAATTTAGCATTTTCAATTTCTGCAGCATCTAGAAAAAAACGTTGTGGAGAAAAAAACGGAAAAGATTATTATTTTATTTCTTCCAAGGATTTTAGAGAAAAAATCAAAAAAAAAGCTTTTGTAGAGTGGGAGGAAGTTTATAAAGACAATTATTATGGCACTTTGAAATCTGAATTGGAACGGCTCTGGAATGATGGGAAAAATATCATCTTTGATATAGATGTGATTGGGGGATTAAATATCAAAAAGCAATATCCTGAACAAACACTTGCGGTTTTTGTTCAACCTCCGTCAATTGACGAGCTAAAAAAGCGTTTACGGGGCAGGAAAACTGAAACCAAAGAAAAAATCCGAATGCGTATTGCCAAAGCTGAGGAAGAATTGCAATATGCTAAAGATTTTGATGTGGCTATTTTAAATGACGAACTGGAAAAAGCCCAAAAAGAAGCATATAAAGTTGTCAAGAAATTTATAAATAAATCAAACAAACAATGAAAAGAATAGGTTTGTTTTTCGGGAGTTTTAATCCTATTCATATAGGACATTTGATTATTGCCAATCATATGGTTGAGCACACTGATTTGGACGAAGTTTGGTTTGTGGTGTCACCGCATAATCCGCATAAAGAAAAAAAAACCTTGCTCAACGACCACCATCGTTTGACAATGGTGCGTTTGGCAACTGAAAACTATCCGAATCTCAAAGCATCAAATATAGAATTTGAATTGTCTCAACCCAGCTATACAATCAATACACTCACACATCTGCAAGAAAACTATCCGAACAAACGTTTTGTTCTGATTATGGGGCAGGACAATTTGGCAAGTTTTCACAAATGGAAAAACTATGAAAGTATTCTGAGATATCACAATCTCTATGTTTATCCGCGCATTACAGACAAGATTCCGTTGAAAGAGTTTATGGAACATTCTGCAGTTCATTTTGTTAAAGCTC
>CAZAXU010000013.1:0-46119 GCA_964489245.1 uncultured Flavobacteriaceae bacterium | reverse complement strand
TGGTATATTCATTGGTGTATTGATGTCGCTTTTTTTCTATAACGAGCTCATTTTTTGTGATTTTTTTTTCATGTGCGGAAAATTCGACAAGAATTCTTTTAATCGGCACGGCTTTGTTCCCTCTGACATCAGTTTTCCTATGAAGAAACAGGCTATTTTTCTGCAAAATCCTGCAAAATTTTTCTTCATTGTTCTTTGGAAGAATCAAACTTATAATACCGTCGGGGTTCAACAAAGATTTGGAATGGAAAATCAAATCTTCCAAGCTTAAATCATCTATATGTCTGGCTGAATTTCTTGAACTTGGTGCTACATCAATCGAATCAAAATAAGGAGGATTGCTGATAATCAAATCATATTTTTTGCTTGGTTTGAAATTCTGTAAAGAAGAATGTATCGTCTTAAGCCTGTCAGACCATTCCGATTGCATAAAATTATATTGTGCCTGAATCACGGCGTTCTCATTTAAATCAATTGCATCAATGTTTGCTGTTGAATTTCTTTGTGCCAGCATTAAAGCGATTAGCCCCGTTCCTGTTCCAACATCTAAAATATCGGCATGATTTTCTACTTCCGCCCAAGCTCCCAGCAAAACACCGTCTGTCCCAACCTTCATGGCAGCCATATCTTGAAAAATTTCGAATTGTTTAAATTTAAAGTTTTGTTTCAAAATATCCTATTTTCGATAGATATCTATCAAACCTTCAGGCGTATTAAAAAAAACCGTTTTACTATTCCGATCAATTTTTGAAATAAAATAATCTGAAACCGGAATCAAAATTTCGTGTTCTTGGTCAACAATAATGAAAAAGGCCTGAGGAGAATTGTCATTTATAGCCTTTATGACACCAAAAGTTCCAAGTTCATGATCTACTGCTTGAAAACCAACCACTTCATGAAAGTAAAATTGATTTCCGGTAAGTTCAGGCAAAGTACTCAATGGTAAGTACATTTCTTTTCCCTGCAAGGATTCTGCATCTTCAACGGTATCAAAATCTTCAAATTTAATGCGCAACAAGTTTGACTTGTGCAAACTGCATGAAGTCATAAAAAAAGGAATCAGTTTTCCTTTTATATCAAGAAAAACTGATTCCAAATTTTCATATGTTTCAGGTTCGTCTGTATCTATTTTGGCTAAGAGCTCTCCTTTCAGTCCATATTTTTTTACAATCTTACCCAGATAATAAGCCTCTTCTTTCTTCATGGAAGAGCGTTTTATTCTTCTGTTTTTTTCTCGGCTTCAGGCGTATTCTCTTCTTTTTTTTCTTCAACTTCCGGAACGGCTTCTGCTTCCGACGCTTTAGGAGCAGCTTCTTGAGCAGCTTCTTCAATGGTCTGCTCTGTGGCTATTGCCTCTTCAACAACATCAACCCGTTGTTCTCCTGCGGCAGCTTCTTTATTTGCCTCTTCTACAATCTCCTCATTTTTTGCCTTAATTGCAGCCAATCTTGCTTCGCTATAAGCTTTTTCTTTTTCTAATTTTTCTGCTTTAAGCTTAGCTCTTTCAGCATCAACTTTTTCTTTATGTGCTTGAATCTTGGCTTCTTTTTCTTTCAACCAAGCTTCAAATCTTTTTGTTGCTTCTTCCTCAGAAAAAGCTCCTTTTTTCACCCCAACCAAAAGATGTTTCTTCAGCATCGCTCCTTTATATCTTAAAATTGCTCTGGCTGTATCTGTTGGTTGTGCACCATTCATCAACCATTTGACGGCTGTATCTACATCTAAAGTAATTTCTGCCGGAACTTTTGTCGGATTATAAGTTCCCATTTTTTCCAAATATTTACCATCTCTTTTTGCGCGTGCATCCGCAGCAACTATCCAATAGAACGGTTTTCCTTTTTTTCCTTGTCTTTGTAGTCTGATTTTTACTGGCATAATGATTAATTTTATGAGGTGCCCGACCTCGATTATTAATTTAATTTATTTTTGGTCTGCAAATATATAAACTTTTTATTGAATATCAAGCAGTTCGTCTAATCTTATTTTACTTTTTTTGTTTAGGTTTTCCCGCAACAACAATGACAAACTCTCCTTTAATGGTTTTTTCATTAAAATACTCATATAATTCCTCTAAACTCCCTTGAATATTCTCTTCATATAATTTGGAAATTTCTCTGGAAATCGATATGCTTCTGTCTGCACCGAAATGGCTTATGAAATCTTTTAATGTCCGCAGCAATTTATGTGGCGATTCATAAAATATCATTGTTCGGGTTTCCTCCTCCAAAAATTTTAAACGTGTTCTTCTTCCTTTTTTTACAGGCAAAAAACCTTCGAATACAAATTTTTCAGTTGGCAATCCCGAGTTGACCAATGCCGGAACAAAAGCGGTTGCCCCCGGCAGAGTTTCTGTCAAAATATCATTTTCAAGTGCTTGATGAACAAGCAAGTAACCGGGGTCTGAAATAGCCGGAGTTCCTGCATCCGAGATCAGTGCCAAATTTTCTCCGGCCTTTAACATGTCGATAAAAACAGCTACACTCTTGTGTTCATTGAATTTATGAAAAGATTTTTGAGGTGTTGCAATATCAAAATGTTTCAATAACTTTCCCGATGTTCTGGTATCCTCCGACAGAATCAAATTGACATCTTTCAAGACATCAATAGCCCTGAAAGTCATGTCTTTCAGGTTGCCTATCGGGGTAGGAACTATGTATAATTTTCCGCTGCTCATCAAGAAAATTTTAATTCCAAAAGCTGAATCAGCCTGAATTCATATTCATCCTTATCTTTCCAATAATTGTATTTCGGCTTAACTTCGTAGCTGATATAGTTCAATGCCAACTCATAGGACTCAAATGCATTCAAACGACCCACAACTTCTGTATATTTATCCGAATCTCCGTCGAACAAATGCTTTACAAATGCAATTCTGTCATTGATACCTATTTTCATTTTCTTTTCAACGACACTTTTTTGCTCACTCTGAACTTTCTTTTCAATATCCTGGTCCATTTCTCGTTTTTCCTTTGCCACAAATTCCATATTTGAAATATTTTTATATATCTGACCTACGGTTGACGGCGTTTTGCTATCTTTTATCTCAGCTTGTTTTTCAGAAAAGTCTCTCGAAATATTCTCTGAATCTACAGTTTCTTTTTGCCGGTTTGATGCTACAACATCCGATGAAATTCCTTTTTGCATATCTAATAACTCTTCATGATTCAAGTGTTCTGTCAAGAGCTTGATGCCCATAATTTTTTCATGCAGCTCTCTCGAAAATTGATATATCTCATCCAGATCACTTTGATTGATATTATTCAAAATCTTTTTGGACAACAACACCAATTCTGCTCTAAAAATATTGGTTAATTCTACTTTTTTATCCATGAGTGTTTTTTTAAATATTCATAAACAAAACTCTTGTTTCAAACCACAAATTGTTAATAACATTTTGGGGATAGACTGAAAATATTTTCAAAAATATTATACTTTCGTTTTTACAAAAGTACATAATTATAACGTTAAAATTCAGTCAAACATATGTTTTTAGAAATCCCTGTAAATCATAAAGAAAACTTAGGATGGATTGAGGTAATTGCCGGAAGTATGTTTTCCGGAAAAACAGAAGAACTAATCCGCCGACTCAAAAGAGCTAAATTTGCCAATCAAAAGGTAGAGATTTTTAAACCGAAAATCGACACCCGCTATCACGACACTAACATTGTTTCTCATGATCAAAATGAAATCCACTCTACTGCCGTATCCGATGTTGACAAAATTTTGGAACTATCTAAGGATGTGGATGTTGTTGGCATTGACGAGGCGCAATTCTTTGACGGAAAAATTGTTGATATCTGCAACATATTAGCAAACAATGGCGTTCGTGTGATTGTTGCCGGATTAGATATGGATTTCATGGGGAAACCTTTTGGACCAATGCCAAATTTGATGGCTGTTGCCGAATATGTCACGAAAGTACATGCCATTTGCACAAAAACCGGAAATTTGGCACATTATAGCTACCGAAAATCAGAAAGTGACGAACTGGTGCTTTTGGGCGAGACTCAAGAATATGAGCCTTTGAGCCGCGCCGCTTTCAAAAAAGCCATGCAAAAAAAAGAAAAAAAATAGATCATGTTGTTTCGAGAAACTTTTCTGGAAATCAATCTGGCAAGATTACAGCACAACATTGATGTTTTCAGAAATCTTATCAACCCAAACACAAAAATACTAGCCAATTTGAAAGGCAATGCCTATGGTATGGATGCTGTTGGAATTGGGAAATATCTCGAAAAACAAGATATTGACTATTTTTCCGTTGCTTATATCAATGAGGGCATTCGCCTGAGAAACCACGGCATCAAAACCAATCTCATTATTTTTAACCCGTCCTTGATTGATTTTCAAGAACTTATCGATTATCGATTGGAACCGGAAGTGAGTTCTATTTTCTATCTGAAAAAATTAACTGATTTTCTTCGAAAAAATACCATTCAAAATTTCCCGATTCATCTCAAGTTGGATACCGGAATGCATCGCGCAGGAATCACAAGTGATGAACTCAATGATACCATTAAAATAATTCAGCAAAATCCTACAATCAAACTGAAAAGTGTTTTTTCGCATCTTGCAGCGGCAGAAGACAAAAAAGAAGACGACTTTACACAAAAACAGATTACTAACTTTGAGATAATATCTAAAAAGATTCGGCAAGAAACAAAAGAAAATTTCTTCAGACACTTGCTTAACACTGCCGGAATTTTCAGATTTCCGGAAGCCCAATTTGACATGATTCGCCCGGGATTAGGACTTTTTGGTTTTAATTTGATTCCTGAACACAAATTGACACTGCGCCCCATCGCACAACTGAAAACAAAAATCAGTCAAATCAAAACACTGAAAAAAGGAGAAACGGTTGGTTATAACAGAAATTTCATCGCACAAAAAAACACGAAAACAGCTTTGCTTGCTTTGGGATATGCAGACGGTTTCAACAGAAAACTGGGAAAAGGAAATCATCATGTTTCAATCAATGGAAAAAAAGCCTCTGTTATAGGAAATGTGAGCATGGATGTCATCAGTGTGGATGTCACAAATATTGAATGTAGAGCCGGAGACGATGTGGTTGTATTCAACAATAGAAATGACATTTATCAAATGGCTGATCGGCTTAACACTATTCCTTATGAAATTATTACCTCTATTACACAACGTGTTCCCAGAAAATTTATCATCAACAAAACTCAGATATGAAAATACAAATCATCAACAAATCAAAACATCAATTGCCAAAATATGCTACGGCACAATCTGCCGGAATGGATTTATATGCCAATCTGGATAACCCGATTATACTCAAACCTATGGAAAGAACAATTGTTCCAACAGGTTTATATATTGCACTTCCTGACGGCTATGAAGCTCAGATCAGACCCCGCAGCGGATTAGCAATCAAACATGGAATCAGCCTTGCAAACACCCCCGGAACCATCGACGCTGACTATCGTGGAGAAATAGGCATTATTATGATTAATTTTTCTCAAGATGATTTTGAGATCAAAGATGGAGATCGTATTGCTCAAATGATCATTAACAAATATGAAAAAATAGAATGGCATCAAACAGAGCATCTTGATGACACAGGCAGAGGAAGCGGAGGTTTTGGAAGTACCGGAAAAAATAATTAATTAATCACTATCTTTATAGTCGTATAAAACTATTCTATCATGTCAAAAATTCTTGTAGTCGGCACGGTTGCCTTTGATGAAATCATCACACCTTTTGGAAAAACCGGAAAAATTTTGGGTGGTTCTGCTTCATACATTTCGATGTCCGCCGCATTATCCGGCACCGAAATCGGAATAGTCTCCGTTGTAGGAAACGATTTTCCAAATACCTATCTGCAACTTTTTCGAAACAGAAATATCAATATTGATGGTATTAAAATCGTCAAAAACCAAAAAACTTTCTATTGGAAAGGAAAATATCACAACGACTTGAATAAAAGAGACACACTGATCACTGAGATCAATGTTTTAGAAGATTTCAATCCCATTGTGCCAAAACAATTTTCAGATGCTGATTTTCTAATGCTTGGCAATCTGCATCCTAATATTCAAAAGTCTGTGATTGAACAAATGACACAAAAACCTAAACTTATTGCTTTAGACACCATGAACTTTTGGATGGATACCGCTTGGGAAGAATTACTCAACGTGCTTCAACTCATAGATATTCTGATTGTAAATGACGAAGAAGCCCGCCAATTAACCAAAGAATATTCATTGGTTTCCGCTGCCAAAAAAATCCAAGAAATGGGACCAAAATATGTTATCATTAAAAAAGGAGAACACGGCGCACTTCTATTTCATCAAAAAAATATTTTCTTTGCCCCCGCACTTCCTCTTGAGGAAGTGTTTGACCCGACAGGCGCCGGAGATGCCTTTGCCGGCGGGTTCATGGGAAAATTGGCAAAAAATAAAAGCATTTCTTTTGAGAGCATGAAAAATGCCGTGATTTGCGGTTCAAACCTGGCATCTTTTACGGTTGAAAAATTCGGTACGAAACGACTTGAATCGCTTCAGCATGAGGAAATCAGAAACCGATTGCAACAATTTAAAAATTTAACTCATTTTGATATTGAAATGGTTTAAGCATTCAGCCCCCGTATTATCCTTCTTCCTGCTCATTGCATCCTGTCAACACAGCAGTAAATATACAATTCAGCCTCATCTGAAAAATATGGAAAAACCTCAAACGGGATTTTATGCTATCAATTTCAGCGGCACAACACCAGACAATAAGCAACTATCTCTTGAAAAAGCCATGGGCAAAGCTACTATTATAGATTTTTGGGCTTCTTGGTGTCGTCCCTGCAGAGAATCCGCCAATCCTTTTTATAAAAAACTATACGAACAATTTCACGCTAACGGACTCAATATCATTGGTATTTCATCTGATCGTCACGAACATTTTTGGCTGAAAGCCATCAAACAAGATTCTGTTCCCTGGCAACAAATCATAGATAAAAACAAAAAAATTCTTAAGCTGTATCAGATCAAAAAACTTCCAAGTATGTTTTTAATCGATAAAAAAGGAAAAATCATCGGAAAAAATTTATGGGGAGACGAGCTGAAACGCAAAATTGATAGTCTTTTACATTTATAGAATTTGTCTCTAATATAATCCATACGCCTCTTGTTTCAAACTTTAACACACAGGTTTAACAACTCGTTAACAATTTTTTTATATGCTATTCATACATTTGTAATAAAAATACAAAAAGCCGGATGACGGGTGACCAATGGTCATGAGTTTAAAGTAAAAGGTATAAAGTTGATGGGCGAAATGATTGCAGATTTTAGAAGCAAATCTTGCTTTTGAAAGTTCGTGCATTCGTGGCAAAAAAAACTTCTTAAACCATAATTCGGCATATGTGAGGAAAAAGGAGAAAAGAAGACACTATTGTTTTGGCGTGATTTTTTGTAAAAATCATGACAAAACACGATGCATAATGAAACATAATAAATTAATTTACAATAAAATAAAAAAAATACAAACCCATGAAACAAAAATACTTTCTTTTATTCATATTGCTTTTTAGCTTGAATTTTTCCGTCTTTGCGCAACACACCTTTTCCATTGTAGCTGTAGATCCTGCTACGGGAGAAATTGGCAGTGCCGGAGCCACTTGCATCTCCAGAGAAGACGGTGCTCAAATTATTAGCGATATTGTTCTTGGTGTTGGTGCCATTCACACACAATCATACTGGAGTTCCTCCAACCAGACAAATGCCAGAGCAAGAATGGTTGCCGGAGATTCTCCTCAAGAAATTATGAATTGGCTGGTTGCGCATGATGCCGGAAACAACCCTTCCATCCGTCAATATTTAGCCGTAGACTTGAACAATGGAACTCCTAGAAGCGCCGCATACACCGGCTCTAATTGCTATGACCAACATATCCACAAAACCGGAGCAAATTATGCCATTGCAGGAAATATCTTAATCTCTCAAGATGTGGTCAACGACATGGAAACCGCTTTTCTCAACGCAACAGGAACGCTGGCAGACAAGCTCATGGCAGCATTGCAGGGTGCAAAAAGAGTAGGCGCTGATTCAAGATGCCAAAGCTATGGAATCAGTTCTGCATCTGCTTTTCTGAGAGTTGCTTCTCCAAACGACACGGACAGCTCATACGGACATTTATCTTTAGATTTGAACGTGTGGATTACATCTACCATTTTCGAGCCCATCGATGCGCTCCAAAATGCCTACAACGATTATTTGGGCATATCGGAAAATAAATTGCCTGAAAATGATATTGTTCTCTATCCCAATCCCGTAAAAGATGTTTTTACGGTTCGAAGCCCCAAACAAAATATTACCTCCTATGAAATTGTGGATATTTCAGGAAAACTTATCACCAAACAGCATGTTTCTTTTCCAAAAAACAGTTTGGTCTTTGATGTTGCAGGATATGAAAAAGGCATGTATCTGATAAATATTTTCAGTTATGATAAAAAAATTGCCGTAAAAAAAATAATAGTCAAATGACAAGAAATAACCGATTACTTATTTTCTTCTTTTCTGTTTTAGCGCTCTCCGCTTGCAGTCAAAAGAATGAAAAACCGGTATTAAATCAACGCGAATACCCGTCTGAGTGGATGTTCTTGCAGCGTGCTTTCCCCAACGGAAAAATTGATCAAAAAGCGATTAGAAAAGCTTCTGCTTATACACAACTTCAAAAACAATTTAAAAATTCGACGGGAAATTGGCAACTTGTAGGTCCAAAAAATACGGGAGGAAGAATCACATCTGTTGCCATTTCTCCTACCAACGAAAATGAAATTTTAATCGGTGCCGCATCAGGAGGTGTTTTCAAAACCACGGACAAAGGACAGACATGGATGCCCGTTTTTGATAATAACCCCAGAATTTCTATCGGCGCCATTTCTTATGCTCCGTCAAACTCCCAACGAATCTATGTGGGAACCGGAGAGGCAAATGCCAGTTACGATTCCGGTGCTTTTTTCGGAGATGGAATATATAGATCTGACGACGGAGGCAATACTTGGATGCATAAGGGATTAGAAGAGACGGAGCACATCGGAAAAATAGCCGTTGACCCAAATAATCCCGACAGACTTTTTGCAGCAGCAGCGGGAAAAATCTATGGAAAAAATACGGAACGCGGTGTCTATAGAAGTTTAGACGGAGGAAATTCTTGGCAAAAAGTATTTTACGTAAGTGATTCTACGGCTTGTATTGATATTATAATCAATCCACAAAATTCAAATATTATTTTTGCCGCCATGTGGGATAGAATCAGACACCCTTGGGGAAGAAATTATGCCGGACCGAATTCCGGAGTATACAAATCTGCGGATGGGGGAAATACATGGGCTAAACTGTCAAACGGTTTGCCGGCAAGCAATGCCGAAACGGGAAGGATCGGATTGGCTATAGACCCCAATAATCCGGCAATCGTGTATGCATCCTATACAACCAATCACGTTACAAATGTTTATAGTGGTTTTTATAAATCAACGAATAACGGCGACTCTTGGATACCGGCTCCGCAAGATGACATCAGTGATGTTTACAACCGATTCGGATGGTATTTTGGCAGTATAAAAGTTAGTCCCCATAACTCGAAAGTATATCTGTTGGGAATGAAAACCTATGTGTCAAACAATAAGGGAACAAATTGGACTGAAATTCAGGATATTCATGCTGACACACACGCAATTGACTTCTCCGTAACAAATTCAAATATGATTGTGCTTGGAAATGACGGCGGGCTATATATTTCAAATAATGGCGGAACAAGTTGGACACATAATGAAAAACTACCTATCACGCAATTCTATAACATCGAAATCAATTATCAAAACCCCGATGACTTGCTCGGAGGAACACAGGACAACAATACTATCCGCAGGAAAAATATCGGGCAAAATTGGATTAGTATTCTTGGCGGAGATGGTTTTCATGTCAATATAGACAAAAATAATCCAAACTATATTTATGCCGAATCTCAAAGAGGTAGATTATTCTATTCTGATAACGGCTGGAATGATTGGATGCACATCTATTCCGGAACTCATGGAATATCGCAAAATGATCGAAAAAACTGGAATACTCCCGTTGTTATTTCACCTTTTGATTCCAACAGATTATACTACGGCAGCCAAAAGCTATACAAATCGACACATGCAGAATATTGGACGGCAATCAGTGGTGATTTGACAAACGGAGGAAATCCTAACGGAGGGACTTCTTATGGCACGCTTACGGCAATTGCAGCGTCTTATTCCAATTTAAACACTATATATACCGGAAGCGATGACGGAAAAATCTCGGTTACTTTTAACGGCGGACAAAATTGGACCGATATTTCAGCCGGACTACCTGTACGCTACGTAACACAAATCGCCATTTCTCCAACAGAGGACAATACTGCCTACGTTTGTCTATCCGGATACAATAGGCTAGACTATGCCGCACATATTTTCAAAACGACAAACGGCGGGCAAAATTGGATTAATATTTCAGGAAATCTACCCAACAATCCGGTGAATGATATTGAACTCTATGACGGAAAAATATTTGTTGCCACAGATGTCGGTGTCTGGTATAGCACAAACGACGGGCAAAATTGGGATTTACTAGGAAACAATCTTCCTACCGTTATTATAAGCGACATTAAAATTCATGCTCCAACGCATACAATCTATGCCGGAACATACGGGCGTTCTATCTATAGTTATGATTTAAACAATCTTTTATCGATAAAGAAAAATGACCAGATTCACTTTGATTTATATCCTAATCCGGCAACCGATTATATCTATTTTAAAACAGAGCCGGCATCTCGTAAATTTGATATCAATATTTTCAATATAAACGGACAAAATATACTTGTTAAAAAAGATATCAAATCCGGTGAACGCATAAATGTTCAAGGACTGACGAAAGGAATTTACTGGATAAAACTTCGAGGAGAAACAAATCAAGGCATCAAGGAATTTATTGTTAAATAGTCTTAGTGAACCATAAAAAATATTTCATCAGCCTGAAGCTTTAGTCAAAGCTTCGGGCTGAAATAATTTTGGTATCTTTGGAATATTAACCATCAAACTCATGACCGAACAAAATCAAAATAATTCTCAGCGAAAACGCATATTTCTATTAGATGCTTATGCCTTGATTTTTAGAGCTTTCTATGCTTTTATTAAAAATCCACGCATCAATTCCAAGGGTATGGATACTTCTGCCGTATTTGGCTTTGTCAATACGCTTTTAGATTTAATCCGCCGTGAAAATCCGGATCATTTGGTTGTTGCTTTTGACAAAGGAGGCTCAAAAGAAAGATCCGAGATGTATGAAGCCTATAAAGCCAATCGGCACGAAACTCCTGAAGGGATTATTATTGCTGTTCCCTACATCAAAAAAATTTTGGAAGCCATGCATATTCCCATTGTAGAAGTTGAAGGATGGGAAGCCGATGACTTAATCGGGACTTTGGCTAAACAAGCAGAAAAAGATAAATATGACGTGTTTATGGTCACGGCAGATAAGGATTTTGCTCAATTGGTTGACGATCATATTTTTCTCTATAAACCTTCTCGAATGGGAAAAGGAATTGAAATATGGGATGTTGAAAAAGTGCGAGAAAAATTCGGCGTAAAACATCCTGAACAGGTTATAGATTTTCTGGGAATGATGGGAGACAGTGTGGACAATATTCCCGGACTTCCGGGTGTAGGAGAAAAAACCGCCAAAAAATTCCTACAAGAATTCGGCAGTATGGAAAATCTGTTTGAAAACACCGACAAGCTTAAGGGAAAAATGAAAGAAAAAGTTGAAGCCAATAAAGACTTAGGCTTGCTCTCAAAAAAATTGGCAACAATCAATATTCATGCACCCATACAATTTGACGACAAAGAATTTGAGCTGAATACTCCTGATTTTGAAAAAACCGGTGAAATTTTTAAAGAATTAGAATTCCGAAGAATGACTGAACAGTTCAGCAAACTTTTTATGCCAAAGAATTTCTCCGAAAACACTCAAAAAAATCCCAAGAAACCTACACAACAAAACATTCAAAGATCTCTTTTTGATGATTTTGATGAAATTATAGAAGAAAAACAACCGAAAAACAGTATTCAACACTTCAATCAACTCATCAATACAGCTGAATCAAGAAAGATCCTTTTGGAAAAGCTTCTCAATCAAAAAGGAGTATCTATCAGCTTGTATCCCGAAAACTTCAATATTGAAAACAAAGATTATAGTTTGATATTCGGATTTAGCCAAGGAAAAACCTATTGTCTCTCGATGACAGAAGAACTTGAAACCAAGCTTAAATTTTTTCGAGATTTTTTTGAACACGAACAAATCGATAAAATCGGTTATGATCTCAAACAGATTTATAAACTCTTGAGATACTATAACATTCGATTAAAAGGACGCTTGTATGACAACATGATTTTGCACTATCTCATCAATCCCGACACAAGAAATGAACTGAGTATATTGGCAGAGAACTATTTGAACCTTGAATTACATTCTCTACCTAAAAAACAAATCAGTGAGCGTGAAAAGCTGGAATTTACCGGAATACGAACAGACATCAATCTTGCACTAAAAAAATACTTCGTTGAAGAAATGGAACGTGCAAAAGCCACTGAACTTTATCAAAACATTGAAGCTCCCTTGCTACGTGTTTTGGGAGAAATGGAATTGACAGGAATCAAACTTGACCCTGCCAGTTTACACAAATTATCTGAGAAACTTACACATGAAATTTTGAAACTGGAAAAAGATATTTTTGAAATATCCGAAGAACAATTCAATATCGGTTCTCCCAAACAGCTCGGTATTGTTTTATTTGAAAAAATGAAAATTGTCACACAAGCAAAAAAGACAAAAACAGGACAATATTCTACTTCTGAAGAAGTACTGTCCGGATTGAAAAAACAGCCTATTGTAAGCAAAGTTTTGGAATGGCGCTCCTTGAACAAACTTAAAAACACTTATCTGGATGCCTTGCCAAAACAAATCAATCCGATAAGCGGGAGAATCCATACCAACTTCAATCAAGCTATTGCCGCCACGGGCAGATTAAGTTCTACCGACCCCAATCTGCAAAACATTCCTATCCGAACAAAGTTGGGACGTGAAGTAAGACGTGCTTTTGTTGCTTCCGACAAAAATCATAAGCTTCTGGCTGCAGATTATTCTCAAATTGAACTAAGACTGATTGCCGCTTTAAGCAAAGACCCTAATATGCTACAATCTTTCAGAAATCATGAAGATATTCATCGGGCTACGGCTGCCAGACTCTTCAAGGTTCCTCTAGAAAGTGTCACCCGTGAACAACGCTCTCAAGCAAAAACGGTTAACTTTGGTATTATTTACGGCGTTTCAGCGCACGGCTTAAGTCAACAAACCGATCTCAGTCGTTCCGAGGCTAAGAAATTAATAGATGCTTATTATGAAAATTATCCTCAACTCAGAACTTATATCAAAAATCAAGTGGATTATGCCAGATCACACGGCTATGTTGAAACCATTTTTGGCAGAAGGCGTTATTTGAACAATATCAATTCTCAAAATGCCATCGTTCGATCTGCAGCAGAGCGAAATGCGGTGAATGCCCCGATTCAGGGAAGTGCTGCAGATATCATCAAAAAAGCAATGATTCAAATTCAGCAAAAACTGCAGAAATATCAAACCAAAATGCTATTGCAAGTTCATGATGAACTTGTTTTTGATGTACCCGTAAACGAAATGGAACAAGTCTCTGCACTCATCAAAAACGAAATGGAGCATGCCGTTGAACTGGAAATTCCTTTGATTGTAGATATAGGTGTCGGGGATAACTGGTTAGAAGCCCACTAAATAAATTTTAGCAAATCTCTAAAAAGTCAGCATAAACACAACGCTATAGGTTTTTTTGTCACTATTTCCGATGGTGTAACTAAATCCAAAACGCCCGATTGGTGCTGTTGGTAAATACAGACCTGCTTGCAACACGATTCCCTGAATGGCATCAAAAGACGGATCGCTTGAAATTACATTATTCATTCCATAGCCCGCCGCTGCATAAAATCCAAAAGTACTCATTGAATTTTCAGTTGCATTTATTCCATAATTATAACCGAACACTATGGGAACACTATAGCTTATTCTGGAAGGATAGACATCTTTTCCCGTACCTTGATTTTCATGCCAATTTCTGAATCCGACACCAATTGCCGGTTGAATTTCAGCATAAATTGAATTCTCAGAATCAAATTCTTTGATTGTGTATTTAGGCGCAAAAATAAGGTTCAAATCATATCCCGTATATTTCTTTCCGTCAACCCAATTGCCTTGCAATCCCGCGGAATATTGCCATTTCTGTGAAAATACACTCATGGCGGAAAAAAAAATCAAACCTAATAATAATTTATTTTTCATATGTCTATTTAATTATAAATCAATTTATTATGTTTTGTCATGATTTTCACAAAAAAATCACGCCAAAACAAAACGTCTTTTTTTTATTTCCCCCCCCGAACTAAAAGTTCGTGGGTTACCAACATTTAACCCCTACGGGGTTTGCCTATAAAATGATTAACTTCAATATCCATCATTCGTTAATTCCCGAATCGATTCGCTTTTTCATGACAAATCATTTCAACAATATTTCACAAAGATACAAATCCTTAGTCAATCAGAGAAATCATAGCTTTTCAGCTTTATGTATCATTTTTGTCAAAGCAATGGAGAGGTCTAAAAAAATCAGTTTTGGATTGCCGTTTCTCTCAATATGAAAAATGGCATCATTCAATTCTTCATAAATCTCGGGGATATTGCTCCCATGCACAAAAGGCGCTAGTTTTTTAATTTCAAATCCTTGTTTTGAAAAATCCAGATAAGCCAAATCCTTTGTTTGATAATTGATTAGCATGGCTTGCCTAAAAGTTTCCATGGCAAACAACAAAAACTTTTTTTGCGCTTCTCTGCCAATTCCTGCCATCTCTTCTGACCAACCGATGAGTTTTTGAATGGCTTTTTTATCTTTTTTTGCTGAAAATGCCACACGAACCCAAGTGATAAATTTCTTCTGAAATTCATTGTCTGCCAAGTTTTTACTTAAGCTTTCCGGATTCAATTTCAATGCTTTGTTCCAATTTCCATTGGATTGATAAGCTATTTTAAAAGCTTCGTCTTCACTCAGCTCAAAACGATTTTTGAGCGCATCTTTGACATCAGATATTGTCAATGAATTGAAATATTGTATTTGACAACGCGATAGTATTGTGGGCAGTATTAAATCTTTTTTTTCTGAAATCAAAATAAATTTAGTGTCGGCGGGAGGTTCTTCCAGAATCTTCAAAATTTTATTGGCAGTTTCCAAATTCATTTTTTCAATCATCCAAATGATAAAAACTTTGTATTCGGCTTCATAGGGTTTGATTGCCGTTTTCTTAATAATATTTTCTGCATCTTGCACCCGAATCATTCCCTGTTTATTTTCCACCTCCAAAAATTTCATCCAATCAAATAAATTTGCATAAGGATTTTGCATCAAAAATTCTCTCCATTCTTTTGAAAAAAGATCGCTACTCGGCTTTCTTACACTATCGGTTGAAACCGATGGAAAAATGAAATTCAAATCAGGGTGAATCAATTTTTGAACCTTATGTTTGCAATTCTCTTGCTGCCCGCAAAGCAGTTCTTGCGCAAAAGCCAAAGCCATTGGCAGCGTTCCCGAACCTTCTTTGCCAACAAAAAGTTGTGTGTGCGGCACACGGTCTTTTGCAATTATTTTTTGAAAATAATTTTTCAGAAATTGTTGTCCTATAATTTGTTCGAAATTCATCTTATGCAAAAATAGAATTTTTATGTCAAACAAATATCCATAAAACAGATTTTATAATTCTTGTGAAAATGCGTATTATTGTATGCAAAATAATTCAAATGGATATCTACGGGCAAATCTTGAAAAACAAAAAGAAAAACAAAAAATCTTTGGCTATTTTGTTAGATCCGGATTACGTCAAAAAAAATGAGATTCGGAATCTTGCACAAAAAATTATACATACGGGAGCAGACTATATTTTTCTGGGAGGCAGTATCGTTCAGCAAAACAAGATTGACAAAATCATTAAAAGATTTAAAAAGTATACGGATTTGCCCATTATTTTATTTCCTGGAGATCCTCAACAAATATCCGGTTATGCCGATGGCATTTTGTTTTTAAGTCTAATTTCCGGAAGGAACCCCGATTATTTAATCGGACACCAAGTGATTGCCGCTCCTTTTTTGGCACAAACAAATTTGGAAGTGATTTCAACCGGATATATTTTAATTGAAAACGGGCATACCACAGCTGTTGAATATGTGAGTCAAACAAAACCCATTCCGAGAAACAAACCGCAAATTGCCTTGGCTACAGCCTTGGCGGGAGAAATGTTAGGAATGAAATTGATTTATCTTGAAGCCGGAAGCGGTGCCAAAGAACCTGTTCCGAAAAGAACCATCCGAGCCATTTCAAAAAACCTTCAAATTCCGGTGATTGTCGGAGGAGGAATCAGAACAAGAAAACAAATGGAAATTGCCTTTGAAAAAGGTGCCGATATTGTTGTGGTGGGAACCGCTTTTGAAGATAATAGTTTTTTATAGGCTATTTCACATTGACCAACATCACACTGAAAACACCTATAAACATTAATAATTTTATCAACGCATAGAATACATGATAGTTTTTTTTGCTGTTATAAAATTGAATTAGTCCAACTGAATATATCAACAGAAACAAAATAAAATAGTATTTCATGTTTCCTATAATCTCAAAACCGATGAGAATATAAATCGGGATAAGCAGTAATAAACTAACCAATATAATCAGGTTTTTTGCTTTTTTCTCTCCATATTCTATAGGAATGCTTCTGTTATTTTCTATCAAGTCCCCTTTCAGATTAACGAAGTTTTTAACCAGTTCTTTAATAAACAACAACAGAAACAGAAACACACTATGCCAAAAAATGAAGTGACTGAATTGTTTAAAAAAAAGAAAAATGGCAAAAAACGGCATAATACTCAAAACTGCAGCCATCAGATTTGCTAAAAAAGTATATGATTTAATCTTATGTGAATAAAACCATATTGAAAATATATATACACTGAAGAAGGCAGCGGCACGAAATGAAATAATTCCCGCCAAAGCAACTGCTAAAAAATTAAAGAAAAAATAGAGATAAAGTCGTTTTTTTTGATCTACTTCTTGTTCTAAAATTGTTTTTTGAGGTCTGTTGATTAAATCTTTTTTAAAATCATAAAAGTTATTGATGATATATCCGGAAGCAACCGTAATGGCGGTTGCCATGATAAGCAAAATGAAATTTAAATCACACAGTAGCCCCCTGAATGAAGTTTTTGGCACAAAAATATATTTCGCGGCAATTAAAAAGGCAATAACAATCAGTAGCACATTTTGCACCCGCATAAGAGAAAACAGACTGATTATTTTCTTGCTTATACTCCGAATTGACAAATTATTTTTCACCTTGTGTTAGAATCTATAAACCACTTGGAGTTTATATTCTTTGAGTTGCTCTTTTACCTTTTCAAAATCTTCGGCAAAGCCTAAAATATATCCTCCGCCTCCCGAACCGCAAAGCTTAAGATAATAGTCATCGGACTCTATTCCGTTTTTCCAGATATCGAGCATATGATTGGGAATCATCGGTTTGAAATTCTTTAATACCGTTGATGACAGGTGTTTCAAATTCCCGAAAAGAGATTTTACATCTCCTTCCAGAAAATCGTGTACGCAGGCATCTGTATATTTTATAAATTCTCCTTTCAAAGATTTCCTGAAACCTTCATTTTTGAGTTTTTCCATAAAAATACTCACCATTGAACCTGTTTCACCAATCTGTCCGGAATCTATCAAGAAAATTGCTCCCGCACCATCTTTTTGTGACGGAATGCCCGTGGCTTCAATTTCTTTTTGAGATTGAATCAAAATTGGAATGCTCAAATAACTGTTCAAAGGATCTAAGCCCGAACTCTTTCCGTGAAAAAAGCTTTCCATTGCCGCAAAAGTTTCTTTCAACTTCAAGAGCTTATCTCTGGTCAGATTTTCCAACACCGTTGTTTTATGTGTTGCATAGCGCTCATAGACAGAAGCCACTAAAGCTCCCGAACTTCCAACGCCGTAGCCTTCAGGGATTGTTGAATTAAAAAAAAGACCTTTGGATAAATCATCATCAAAACGCTTCAAATCAAACTGCAACAAATCAGGCTGTTTTTGTTGCTCTTTTTTGAGATAATTCAAAAAATCTTTGATTTTTTCATTAGACTTTTGTACTCGTTTCTCGTTCAAATCTCCCAGCTGAAGTCCTCCTTCATAGTGGTTGAAAGGAATGGCTAAACCCTTAGAGTTTTTAATGATGCCATACTCTCCAAACAGTAGAATTTTTGCGTAAAAAAGCGGTCCTTTTTTCATTGATACCGTATTATTATTAAAACAAAGGTAAGATTTTTATCTCACAATATCATTATTTTTTAATCTCCGAGGCAGCCCTGGCTGCTTCGGAGATTAACGTTTATTTTTTGAGCGGTCTCCTAAAGATAAATCTTGTGATATAGATTCCTTTTCCATCGCCTTTTCCGGCGTCACTTTCAACACCGCTGAAAACATTAAAAAGTTCCCAGCCTTCTTTAGACATTTCCGTGAGCTTATTGGAAATTAGCGCATCATTTGATGCAATATTCTGAAAATTAATTCCCATCATACTGTAGAAATTTAAGAGTTTCGTTTCGTCAAAACTGCTTATCTTCAGAGACTTTCTTTTAACCTTATTTTTCTTAAAGTTATTTTCTTCATTTCTGATACTGGTTGCTGCCTTATAGTCTGCCTCAACGTTGTAATCTAAAATACGTGAACGACCAATTCCCATTGGAACAATGGATTCGACACTAGTTACAATTTTATACTCATAAGCCGTTTGTGCATTCGTGAAATATGTTGTTGCTACAAATGCAATAATCAATAATATTTTTTTCATCTGTTTATATTTTTATGATTTTTTGATATTTAATGCGCAAAAGTAGCAAAATCTTATTAATCTATTTTCAATTTTTTTCTCAAGGATTTAGATAAAACATCTTTATGCATCATTATAGCGATAGATTTATATCTAAAAAATGAAAAAGAACTCAGAAAATAACCATTCAGTTTATTAAATTTTGTCCCCCAAGAATTTTTCACCACAAAATATTTCTTTCCGGTTTGATCTTTGACAATCCCCACGATATGCATCCCGTGGTCATCAGTTGTTCTCCCATCTTCATAGGCTTCTTGCTTTTCTTCCGGAGTCACCCACTTTTCCTTCACGGGTTGCAGATAACCGTTTGGTATTTTCTTTCCGTTCTCCTTAAAAAACTTATCCTTGGATTTCCTGTCCTGTACACTCTTTTCATCAACAGGCATGATTGCCAAGGCGTTTCTGTGTGAGAATCCTTTTTCAGACACATCAGCGCCCCAAGCAAAAGTATAGCCTTTCATAATGGCATTTTCTGCCACGCTCATAAATTCATCCAACGGAATATTGTAGGCAGTTGCCATTTGCCAATTATCGGGAATTTCCAAGGCAAACCGTGTATAATAAGGGTGATGCGTGAAAGATGTAAGCTCCACATAATCATCCATATCGA
This sequence comes from uncultured Flavobacteriaceae bacterium, assembly GCA_964489245.1. Lineage (GTDB taxonomy): Bacteria > Bacteroidota > Bacteroidia > Flavobacteriales > Flavobacteriaceae > CAZAXU01. The sequence continues at coordinate 26,458 of CAZAXU010000013.1, read as the reverse complement.
TATCCAAAAAATCGGCAAATGTTTTGGGTGTATATTGTTTCCCTTTATAATTGAATTTGAAATTTTCCGTATCCTCAGGCACGTCTCCCAAGTAAGCGTCCACCACATTCATATAAGCTTTTTTCCATACTTTTGTCAACCTCTTGTTTTGGGGTTTTTTATTAAGAGCATCTACCATGCCTTTCAAAACCGCTTGCAACTCTGCATGATTGTGCGCATCTCCACCATAGGCCCTTCCGGAATATGCCGACTCGGGAACCAAACCATATCTTTTGGCAACCCACGGAATATCGTGAAATTCTCCTCCGGGACCAAAATTGGCATGTCCTCCCATCCTTAAATAGTTCATTGCTTTTCCCAAATAGGCATTTCTCGCTACCCACATTTCAGAAAGATCAAATACTCCTTTTCCTTTCCTGAGCAATTCCGATTCAAAAAAAGACATACTGGAAAAGCTCCAACAAGTTCCGGTTCTATTTTGATTTTTTACGGATGTATCTTCGAGATGTCTAATCACCGTAAACTTATAATCACTTCCGTCTTTGTTCGTGAATGTTTCTCCTTTCTTGAATTGAGACCACGATGTTTGAAACAGGAACAAGGCTCCCAACAGCCATAAATATTTTTTCATTTTGTTTCTTATTTTAATAATTTCGCATAAAAGTAAGATAAAAATCACACTAAAAAAAATGTCTACCTTTGCCTTCTCAAAAAATGTTTATGCGGAAAAGTGAGAAAATAGAGTTAATGGCGCCCGCCGGAGGATTTGAAGCCCTACAGGCAGCCATAAACAACGGAGCGGATTCTGTTTATTTTGGCGTAGAACAATTGAATATGCGTGCCGTATCAAGCATTAATTTTACTTTGGAAGACTTGCCCGAGGTGGTCAAACAATGTGAAACAAACGGCGTGCGTTCTTATCTCACGCTGAACACAGTTATTTATGATCATGATTTACTCATGGCAAAAAAATTGATTCAAGCTGCTAAAAATGCACACGTAAGCGCTGTTATTGTTGCAGACCAAGCCGTTATGTTCATGGCACGTGAGGCCGGTCTGGAAGTGCATATCTCCACACAAATCAATATCACCAATGTAGAAACACTGAAATTCTATGCTCAATTCGCCGACACTATGGTGCTAAGCCGAGAATTAAGCCTGCGCCAAGTGAAACATATCACCACTGAAATTGAGAAACAACAGATCAAAGGTCCTTCGGGCAAATTGATAGAAATTGAAATTTTCGGGCATGGTGCACTTTGTATGGCAATCTCCGGAAAATGCCACATGAGTTTGCACACTTATAATTCATCCGCCAACAGAGGTGCCTGCAAACAAAACTGCAGAAAACCCTATCTCGTAATCGACAAGGAATCCGGAATCGAACTCGAAATAGACAACGAATATATCATGTCTCCGAAAGACTTGATGGTGCTCAACTTTCTGGACGAAATCAAAGACTGCGGCGTAAAAGTTCTAAAAATTGAGGGGCGAGGGCGTGCTCCCGAATATGTGGCAACCACCGTAAAAACCTATAGAGAAGCCATTGATGCTCTTTATGACAAATCTTTTACAAAAGAAAGAATCGATATATGGATTGACCGACTTTCTACGGTTTATAATCGTGGATTCTGGAGTGGCTACTACTTGGGGCAAAAACTCGGAGAATGGACAACTCCCGGCTCCCATGCTACGCAAAAAAAGATTTATATCGGAAAAGGACAGCATTATTATCCAAAAGCAAAAGTTGCCGAATTCAAAATCGAAGCTTTTGATATTTCCGTGGGAGAAAAATTGTTGATTACCGGACCGACAACCGGAGTGATTGAATATGAAATCAAAGAAATGTATGTAAACGACCAGCCGGGAACAAAAGCCCGAAAAGGAGATATTCTATCCATCAAAATTAAAGACAAAATTCGCCCGGCAGACAAATTATATAAATTGGTCAAAACAGAATACGCCAAATAGGTATCAAAAACTTATTTTCAAATTTTTACCGACGCTCAATCTCACTTCCTTTCCAAAAATAACAGGATAATTATCTGCAATATGCCCGACCGGAACATCAAAAATCACCGGATAGTCATAAGTTTGTGTGTGTTCCAGAATAATTTCTTGATAGGTTTTTCCAAATTCGGGATTATTATCAGGAATATCTGTGAATCTCCCTACAAAAAGAGCTTTTAGATTTTCTAATTTTCCCGCTTTTTTCATGCTGATTATCATTCGGTCAATTTGATACAATTGCTCTCCTATATCTTCAATCAACAAAATTTTGTCCTTGGTTTCAATATCCAAATTTGTTCCGAGCAAGCTGTATAAATTTGCCAGATTCCCACCGACAATAATCCCTTTTATATTTTCTGTATTTTTATTTTTTATATTTTTTGAAAAAACATATTGCACCGGACTGCCAAAAAAAGCATTCTTGGTTTGCTGCAACACGTCTTGAGAAATATTATCTTTCAAACCGACGGGCATCAGAGCGTGTATGCTTTGAAAACCCAAGTTATGCAGCTTGCTATGCAAAATCGTGATATCTGAAAAACCCACTATATATTTGGGATGTTTTTTGAATTCGGAAAAGTTCAATTCATCAACAATTCTATTAGTCCCATAGCCTCCTCGAAGCGCCCAAATCATTTTCACGTCCTGATTATCCAGCGCATCTTGCAAATCTCTTAAGCGTTCTATATCTGTTCCTGCAAAATGACCGGATTGCTTGAGCACATTCTTTCCAAGCATGCTCTTTAATCCCCAATCAGAAAGTAATTTTTGAGCATTTCTAACTGCAATATCATCTGACAATGAACCCGCCGGAGCAACCAAAGCAACCAAATCATTCTTTTGTAAATGCATTTGAATTTATTTTACGGTAAAAATAAGAAAAAGAAATAATATCCGAAATGATTCGAGTTTTATGTTTTCCTTTATTTTCAACTTTTATCACTACCTTTGCCGCGCTTAAATTCGGAAAAACGATTTAGGCATTATAAAAAAGCTTGCTGCCCATTGCCGTAAGTCAAAATCTTAGAAAATGAAATCTATTAGGAACATTGCCATTATTGCACACGTTGACCACGGAAAAACTACTTTGGTTGATAAAATTATTCAAGAAAGTAAGCTTTTAGACGAAAGAAAAGAGCATAAAGAATTGCTTTTAGATTCCAACGATTTAGAAAGAGAAAGGGGAATCACCATTCTGTCAAAAAATGTTTCTGTTGAATATAACGATGTGAAAATCAATATTATCGACACCCCGGGTCATGCTGATTTCGGTGGAGAAGTGGAGAGGGTGCTCAAAATGGCGGATGGCGTTTTGCTGTTAGTAGATGCCTTTGAAGGAGCCATGCCCCAGACAAGATTTGTATTGGAAAAAGCCATTAAGCTCGGCTTGAAACCTATCGTGGTCATCAACAAAGTTGATAAAGAAAACTGTAAGCCTGACGAGGTTCAAGAACAAATTTTTGATTTGATGTATAACCTTGGTGCCACCGAAGACCAGTTGGATTTTTCCACTATATATGGCTCTGCCAAACAAGGTTGGATGAGTGAAGAAGGCTGGACAACCCCCACCGGAACCGTCAAACCTTTATTAGATGCTATTGTAAAATATATTCCTAAAGCACCACATTTTGAAGGACCTTTGCAAATGCAGATTACATCTTTAGATTTTTCCAGTTTTGTCGGAAAAATTGCTATTGGGCGTGTATTTAGAGGCGTAATTAAACAAGGAGAAGACATTTTATTACTCAGCAGAAAACATGAGCAAAAAAAATCAAGAGTCAAAGAGTTATATGTTTTTACAGGCTTGGGAAAAGAAAAAGTAGAACAAGTGCAAAGTGGAGATATTTGCGCCATTGTCGGCTTGGATGAATTTGAAATCGGCGATACCATTGCCGACACGGAACATCCGGAAGCTCTGGAGCGTATTGCTATTGACGAACCTACGATGAGTATGCTGTTCACCATCAACAATTCTCCTTTCTTTGGCAAAGAAGGAAAATTTGTCACATCAAGACATCTTCGTGATCGTCTATACAAAGAGGTAGAAAAAAATTTGGCACTTCGTGTGGAGCAAACCGACAGCGAAGACAAATTCAATATTTTTGGACGAGGCATTTTACATCTATCCATTTTAATTGAAACCATGCGCCGTGAAGGCTATGAACTTCAAGTGGGAAAACCTCAAGTATTGATTAAAGAAATAAACGGCAAAAAACACGAACCTTATGAGTCTTTGGTTATTGATGTTCCTGAGGAATTCTCCGGAAAAGTGATTGAGTTGGTATCCGGAAAAAAAGGCGATTTATTGGCAATGGAACCCAAAGGAGACGTGATGCATTTGGAATTTGATATTACTTCTCGCGGTCTCATCGGATTGAGAAACAATATTCTGACGGCAACTGCCGGAAATGCCGTAATGAACCACAGATTCAGGGAATATGGTATTCACAAAGGAGATATCCCCGAAAAAAATAAAGGCGCTATCGTTTCCATGGATGCCGGTCGGGTTTCTGCTTATTCTTTGGACAGGTTGCAAGATCGAGGAAGATTTTTTGTAGAACCCGGAGACGAAATCTATATCGGACAAGTTATTGGCGAACATACCAGAGAAAAAGAAATCACTGCCAATCTCACAAAAGGAAAAAAATTGAGCAACATGAGAGCTTCCGGCACGGATGAAAGCATGAAGATTGCCCCGAAAATTCTGTTCTCTCTTGAAGAAGCAATGGAATATATCAGAGATAACGAATATCTTGAGGTGACTCCAAAGAGTCTGCGAATGCGTAAAATCAATTTTAGAGCATAGTGAAAAAATTTTATAATCCTTCTGTAAAATATGAAGCAGGCTGCGATGAAGCAGGCAGAGGTTGTCTCGCCGGTCCTGTTGTTGCCGCAGCAGTTATTTTTGAAAAAAACTACAACAACAAACACATTAATGACAGCAAGCAACTCTCGGAAAAAAAAAGAAATGAACTGAGAAAAATAATTGAAACAGATGCATTAAGTTGGGCGGTAGCTTTTGTTGAACCGGCTGAAATCGACAAAATCAATATTTTGCAGGCATCTATTCTTGCCATGCATAAAGCTCTGGACAAACTGAAAAAAACACCCGAATTTATTATTGTTGACGGAAATAAATTCAAACCTTATAAAAATATTCCTTTTCAAACCCTTGTAAAAGGAGATGCAAAATTTTTAAGTATCGCTGCCGCTTCGATTCTCGCCAAAACACATCGAGACGAATTTATGCAAAAATTGGACGCAGAATTTCCTCAATACGGATGGAAGCAAAACAAAGGATACCCCACAAAACAACACAGAACCGCTATCATTCAGCATGGCGTAAGCCCGCAACACAGAAAAAGTTTTAAATTAATTCCCATTCAATTGAAATTAGATTTATAAAAAAAACGTTATTCAATTGAAATGTTTATTTTTGTAAACCGAAGCTTTGCATATGTCAGTAAAAAATATAAAATTTTTATCTATTGTCTTTTTCCTTTTTGTGTCTATCGGCTTTGGACAAAATTCTCGAAAAAAATTGGAGCAACGAAGACTAAAACTCCAACGAGAAATTGAACAAATCAATACAGATCTTTCAAGGACAAAAAAAACCGAAAGCAACGCACTTATTGAATTGAACAAATTTAATCGGAAGATAGAAATTCGTCAAGAGTTGATTAGAAACCTCCGAAGAGAAATAAACGGAATCACACGTCAAATCAAAAAAAATAATCAAGAAATTGGAAGTTTAACTTCAGAATTAATCACGCTGAAAAAAGACTATGCGCATATGATTCGGCAGAGCTATAACAGCCGCTCCAGAGTCAATAAACTCTATTTTTTATTTTCTTCTGATGGATTTTATCAAGCTTTCAAACGCATGCAGTATCTCAAGCAATATTCACTTTTCAGAAAAAAACAAGGAGAGGAAATCCAGCTTAAAAAAGAAAAATTAGAACAACTCAAAACAGATTTAGTCACTGACAAAAAGGAAAAAGATAAATTTTATCAAGACTATCAAGCCGAGCAAAATATTATCAAAAAAGAAAAGATTAAGCAACAAAAAATTGTCAATAGCATCAAAAGAAAAGAAGCTTTTTATGTTTCAAAGATTCGTGCAAAACAAAGAGAACAAGCCAAGATTGACAAAATGATTGAAGAATTGATTCGAAAAGCAATTGCCAAATCAAACAAAAGAGTTAGAAAATCTTCAAGAAAAACCAGTAAATTTTTCCTTACTCCCGAGGGAAAAAAACTGGCAAGTGCATTTTCATCCAACCGAGGCATGTTGCCTTGGCCCGTTAAAAAAGCTTATATCTCCAGAAAGTTTGGCGTGCAAAGGCATGAAATTTTTAAGAATGTAAAAGTCAACAATTCCGGTATTTATTTATCAACAGAACCAAAATCAAGTGTTCGTGCCGTGTTTAAAGGAAAAATATTACAAATCCAAGTAATCCCCGGCGGAAACAGCACGGTTTATATCAAACACGGAGACTATCTCACCATCTACGGAAACCTGAAAAAGGTTTATGTCAAACCCGGAGAAACCGTCAAAACAAAACAAAAAATCGGAATGGTGGCAACCGACAATATCACTCATAAAACAGAATTAAAATTTAGGGTTTATAAGAATATGACTAAGTTGAATCCGGAAAAATGGCTATTCAGAAAATAAAGCATCTGATTTGCCGGATAATTTATTATTTTTGAGAAAAATTCAGGCCCAAAACCTAACACATGAAAAAAAATTTATTATACATTCTTTTTCTCGGACTCCTGCTTTGGTCTTGTAAGCCGGAAACGCATAAACCGAAAATACAACTCTACAATTTTATTCCCACGGAAACATCTTATGTTTTTCAAATCAACAAAAATGAAGTTCTTAATTCAAGGAAACCGGAACTTCTGAATCAAATATTAGGCACAAAAGACCGAAAATTTATCAAGAAACTACATTTCACACCTCCTTTCTTGATTAATGCCGTTCATATAGACGACAAAGTCAAGGGCTTCGTTGCCGTTGGCAATAACATCAAACAAACCGATAGTTTGTTTAATGGAAAAACAAGCGTTTACGAACAACAAAATGTCTATAGCGAAAATTTCAACGGAAAAGAATATTATGCCACAAGTTTTGATAACATATTGTTAGTGTCTGACAATCAGATGTTTATTGAAAATGTTATTCGACAACAGACTAATCCGGACAGGCAAATCTCCGCTATTTTCAAAAGAGGTGTAGGAACGATTGACAACACCGCTGCTCTCAACATTTTTGTCAATCCGAATAGAGTTGATTCAAAAGATATTCTGTATAAAAATTTGTTGCAACCCAAAGCCAAAGACCTCGCCAGATGGGAGTTTTATGACGTGCCGGAATATCAAAAAGAAATCTATACCGGTGTAAGTCTGACCGATGAAAGCATGAAATATTTTCTGAACGTTTTTCAAAACCTTGAATCTGTTGAAAATGATTGTTTGAAGTTTGTCCCCGGATCCGTTTCACAAAGCATCAGCCTATCATTTGACGACTTTGCCGGATTCTATCAAAATCTGAACGAGTTTGCCAAATCAAAAGAAAACTTGAGAGAGCATAATCTTCCACGCCACTTTTCCGGACTAAATGCTATAAACTATTTCACGGAAAATTCCAATAAGGCTTGCATATTGTTCTTTGAAGATGCCGAAGGTTTTTTGGATCAAATCAAATTTTCCAAAATTGGAAATTATGGAAAAATAGATATCCAAAAACTCAAAAATGAAAACTTAATCAACAACAGTTTTGATGTCATTTTTCCAAAAATTAAAACAAAATATTTTTTTACATCTGACAACTATGTGATTTTCTCCGAGACGGAAGCATATCTTCAAAAAATTATCAACGATTTTCAAAATAAAGCAGCTCTGAAAAACAATCAAATTTATCAACGTCTTAAAAATCAGATGCCAGATAATTATAATTTATTATTGATTGACAAACATTTCAAAATCGGGAAAAAAGAATATATCAAAGCTCGAACCTATCAAATTGATCAAAAAAATATTTTTGCCAATCTGTTGTTGGAACAAAAAGTTTCTAAAAAAAATGATATTTCCATCGAACAATTCCTTTCTTATAAGATCAAAGATACGCCTATTACAAAACCGCAATTCGTACTCAATCACAATACTCAAAAATTTGAAATCATCTATCAAAATGAAAATCATGAACTCATTTTAATCAATTTGACCGGCAAACAACTTTGGAAAACCAAATTAGACGATAAGATTATTGGAAAAATTTATCAAGTTGACCTTTTAAAAAATCACAAACTCCAGTTGGCATTTACCACACCGCATTATCTGTATGTTATAGATAGACTGGGAAGAAATGTGGAACCTTTTCCAAAACATTTCAACAATGAAATTACGCGCGGACTGAATGTTTTTGACTATGATCACAATCGAAAATATCGTTTTGCCATTGTTCAAGAAAGACATCTGCATCTGTATGATGCCAACGCCAAAGAAGTCAAAGATTTCAAAGCTAAAATCAAAGAAACCATTATCCAAACACCTCAACACTATAAAGTTTCAGGAAAAGACTTTATCGGTGTTCAAGGCAAAAAAGGAAAATTCTATCTTTTAGACCGAAAAGGAAAAACCAGAATTGATGTTGAGCATAAATTTAATGTCTCCAAAAACCACTGGGGAATATATCATAAAAAATTTGTCAATATTGACAATGCAGGGAATCTTGTTTCCATAGACCTGAAAGGAAATGTGAAATCGGATAAATTGAATTTGGGAGGGCAGATTTTTTCCGAGATAAAACACCACACATTAGCCGCACTTGGAGACGGCAAACTTCTGATTAACAATCAAATAAAAAATATTGATCTAGGAACTTACAGCAAACCCAAAGTGGTAAAAACCGGAAAACAAATCTATGTCGTGTTGTCAAATTCAGAAAACGAAAAAATTTATTTATTTGACACCAAAGCAAAAATCATAAACAAATTTCCTGTCATGGGACAACGCGCTTTAGACTTTAGAACAGATGGAAAAGGCAACCGATATTTATTGGTCTATGATGCCAATAAGCATCTCTTAGTCTATGAATTTTAATTGATCAGATCCGAATGGCTCATGAAACACTTTCAACAAATCTTAGATATACGAATAAATGATGTTGTCACATAAAATCATATCTTTGCACTAATAGCTCGATTTATAAATGGAATCCGAAATACTTATTATCATTATTTTTTTGTTACTGTCAGCCTTTTTTTCAGGAATGGAAATCGCATTTGTCAGTGCAAACAAAGTCAAACTGGAACTCGATAAAAACGAAGATGGAAATCTGGCAAAAATACTCCGAAAACTAACAGACAAACCATCTAATTTTATCACAACAATGTTAGTGGGCAATAATGTTGCTTTGGTTATCTACGGTTTTTTTATGGGATCGCTGATTTCGTCTTATCTCGGCAGATATTTTCCAAACATAAACGGGCTTGGTGAGCTCTTTATCAAAACACTAATCTCTACCTTGGTCATTTTGTTCACGGCAGAATTTCTTCCAAAAGTGATATTTCAGTTATATTCAAATAAACTCCTACGACTGTTTGCTTTGCCGGCATATATCATTTTCATTATTTTTTGGCCAATCTCATGGATTACGATGAAAATATCAAACTTTATTTTGAAATCCATTTTTAAAACGTCAAATGATGATGTACAACAATTTCTAACTAAAACAGAATTGAGCAAATTCATCGGACAACAAATCCAAGAAGCAGAAAAAACAGAAGAAGAAACAGATTCTGAATTGGAAATTTTACATAATGCTCTGGACTTTGCCGATGTCAGAGCCAGAGAAGTAATGGTGCCCCGCACAGAAATCATTGCCTTGGAAGATGACACAAACATTGAGGAGCTTAAAACCAAATTTATTGAAACCGGACTATCAAAAATTATCATTTATGACGAAAATATCGACAATATAATCGGTTATGTTCATTCATTTGATTTATTTAAAAACCCAAAAAATATCAAACGAATCATCAGACCTGTGGAATTTGCCCCCGAGACTGTGTCAATTCATGATCTAATGAAAGAAATGACCAAGAAAAAGAAGAGTATTGCCATTATTTTGGACGAATATGGCGGCACATCAGGAATTATCACGTTGGAAGATATTATTGAAGAAATATTCGGAGAAATTGAAGATGAACACGATAAAAATGAACTTTTTGAAAAGCAAATTGATCAAAATACTTATATCTTCTCCAGTAGGTTTGAAATCTATGATTTAAACAAAAACTATAATTTCAATATCCCTGAAGACGATAGTTATGAGACTTTAGGAGGCTATATTCTATCTAAAATAGGTGAAATTCCGGAGGAAGGAGAGGAATTCGATATTGATCATTTTCATATCAAAATTAACAAAGCCAACCAAAAACAAATTCAGAAAGTTATGCTTCAAGTTTTGAGCAAAGAAAACTAATCCAACCACAGCCATGAAATATACCTACCAGACCACTCAAATCAGTTATCAAAAAATCGGCAAAGGAAAACCTGTTGTTCTAATACACGGATTTCTGGAAAACAAAAAAATGTGGAAAGTTGTTACAGATGCCATTGCAACAAACCACACGGTATATACCATTGATTTACTGGGACATGGAGAAAGCGACGGGCTTTGCGACATACACACAATGGAGCAACAAGCCAAAGTAATCAATAATTTTCTGGAAAAAGAACAAGTGCTGAAAGCTACAATTATCGGGCACAGCATGGGAGGATATATCAGTTTGGCTTTTGCCAAACTTTTTCCTGAAAAAATTACTGCCTTAGGATTGCTGAATTCTCATCCGTTTTCAGACGACGACGAAAAAAGGCAAGCCAGAGAAAGAGCCATAAAATCCGTTAGAAACAACCATATTGCCTATGTAAAAGCGGCAATCCCCAGTTTTTTTGCTCCGGATAACCGATCCAGATATAAAGAAAAAATTAAAAAACTACTCGAAGATGCAACAAAAATGCAAGCACAAAATATCACTGCCGCCATCAGAGGCATGAAACTTCGGGAAGATCATAGTGAACTTTTTTGCAAGGGTAACGATTTTCCAAAACTTTGGATCATCGGAATCAAAGATCCTTTAATTGAATTGGAAAAAATCAGAGCGGCATCAACACAATGTGAAAATGTTGCATATATTGAAATCAGCGAAGGACACATGAGCTATATTGAAAATCAGAAAGAAATGCCTGTCGCAATAAAGAAATTTTTGGAAGAACACGAGCTGTAAATCCTAAGATTTTATTCTATAAAGCGGTGTATTGAATCTATATTTTAGAAATATCCCGATGCTGTAGTCTATTTGATTGCTCACCACCACTTCGTGTAAAAAATGATTGATTTCAGAACGATAATCTTGATAATAAACATCCAATTCTCCTCCAATACTCAAACCTTTAAACAACTTGTTTTGATAAGAAACCGAGCCGAAAATCAGTGTCCTGTCGGGTTCTGCATGTGAGCTATATACATCTCCCTGCGTTCCATCATCAAAGAAATATCTATCTACACGCCTACTCACACTCTGAAACATATCATCTCCTTTCGGAGAAATAAATTTTCTTCCGTGCCAATAAGACACATCCATATTCCAATGATCAAAAACACAGCCCAATGAAAACAAGTTTGCACTCCCCTTTTTAAAAATTAGTTCTTCGGTGTTTTCAGTATTAATTGCACTGAGCAGGCGGGCATAAGATACATACATCTTATGATGTTTATTGAACACATAAAACATCTTGCTCCCAAAACCTGCATTCAAAATAACCATCGATGTGTTCAAGCCATCTAGAGAATGACTTCTGAGATTGATTTGTCCGCCTCGATGTTGCAAAAAAAGCTGAAACGGAAATTTTAAATAAATCGCATCGGTTAATTTCAAAGAAAAATTAGTGGAATTGCCAAAATTCAACCTTTCTCTTCTATCATCAGATTTAAAAATAAACTTTTCCCAGTCCAACCAAGTATCTACAAACCAATTTTCATTGATATATCGATGTTCCAGACCGGTTTCTTGATTTCTTTCATTGAGCAAGCGCTCAAAAGCATAGAATTGATTGAAAAATCTGTGATTATCATCCGAACGCAAATCTCCAAAAATAAAAGTATGATTTCCATTATAAATCTCAAGCGAAATATCGGGAGATATTCTGTGAAAACTGCTCATGCCATGATATTTTACGGCGGTCACTCCAAGTTTGATACAATAAGCATCTTGAGGTTTATATTTAATATTTATCTCAAGCTTGTTCCCCAAAAGTGTATATCCGTCTGCAATCAAATTAAAATATTCATTATCCTTGAAAAAACTAAGATCATCAAAAGAAAAATAAATGGTTTTTTGTTGCAAACTATCCACTTCTCTATCTCCTGAAAGCAAACGATAAGATTGTGCTGAAACTTGCAACCCCAAGAACAAACCAACAGATATGAACAAAAACTTTTGCATGCTTAGAAATAAAACCTGATATACGGAATCAATGCATTCTCATAGACACTTTTTCCGTCTTCATGCAAAAAATCATATTTCAGACCCGCAGCAAAATTTCCGGAACGATAGCCAACACCGGCATACAAGGCCGGAATTCTGTATTTTCTGCTGTTAGAACTATAATTTTGAATCACATAGAGTTGCTCATAGTCTGCAGACAGTTCCAAATTTTCTATCGGATAGAACAAATTAATAATATTGGCTCCAAACATTTTAACGCTCCTGCTCGCCCCCAAAACATTTCTATCTTTAAGATATTCATAATGTAAACCGCCGCCAATTTTATATTTCTTGCTCAAATTATAGATTACGCCCGGCTGCAAACTGATTTGATAACCATCATTTGAAAGCCAAAAACCAATGCCTCCGTAAAATTGAAACTTTCTCGAACTCTTGGTTTTCTGCGCAAAAGTTTGTTGAGAAAGCAGTGCAACCAACAAAACAACAATCCAAAGGAATATTCCATTCTTTTTCATAAGCTTTTAAAAATGATATTTTCGGCTAAAGTAAATAAAAATTTAGTATTCAATCTTTTTTAATAAATTTATGCCGACAAAATAACAACGTGAGTTTACTGAAAAAATTTGCTAAAGACACCGCAATTTACGGCATTGCCGCAATTCTTCCTAAGATTGTGAATGTGTTACTTGTCAAATTGCATACAGGCATTTTGTTGCCAAACGCCTATTCTGAGAATACCAAATTCTATGTCTATGCCGTATATTTCAACGTATTATTGACCTACGGAATAGAAACGGCTTTTTTTAGATTTTTCACAAAACTCAAACATGATTCAAAAGTTGTGCAAACCGCTTTCACTTCAATCTTGATAAGCAGCGCATTATTTCTAAGTGTTTTTTTATTGTTTGCTAATCCAATTTCCGATTTTCTGCAAATCAGAAAATCATTCTATATCATTCTGATTGGCATTCTGATTCTCGACACACTGGTTGTTGTTCCTTATGCTTATTTGCGCGTGATGAATCGTCCTGTGAAATTTGCATTTTTTAGAATCTTCAATATTAGCATATATGCACTCCTTAATCTTGTTTTTCTGCTTTTGATTCCTTATCTCATCCGGAAAAACATTTTCGTCAATGATGAATTGATTAATGCGTATAGTAAACCTCCAAAAGTGATTTATATCTTTATTGCAAACCTGATTGCCAGTGCACTTACGTTTCTTTTGTTTATCCCCATTCTGAAAAATTTTAAATTATCTGTTGACAAAAGAATTCTCAAAAAAATGCTAGGCTACGGTTTGCCCATTATGATTGCCGGATTGGCATACGCAACCAACGAAAACATAGACAAACTCCTGCTGGAAAGAATGCTGGACCAAAACACCATGGGAATCTATGCCGCAACTTATAAAATCGGAGTGTTTATGTCTCTGTTCGTTACTGCTTTCCGACTAGGTGCAGAACCTTTTTTCTTCAGCCAAAGCAAAGAAAAAAACGCCAAAGAACAGTATGCAAAAATAATGCTTTGGTTCACCATTTTAGGAAGTATCTTTCTGGTCGGCATTGTTGTTTTTTTGGATATTATTGCAAAAATATTGATTGGAAACGATATCTACTTGCAAGCTTTGGGCATTGTGCCAATCATTCTTACAGCCTATTTGTTATTTGGCATTTACCACAATCTGTCTGTTTGGTACAAACTCACCGATAGAACTCGTTTTGCCATGTATCTGTCTGTTTTTGGAGCAATCATAACCATTATTTTTAACTTAGTACTGATTCCCAAAATCGGATATATGGCATCAGCTTGGGCAACTTTAGCCGCCTATGGAAGCATGACTGTTTTGTCATATGCACTAAGCAAAAAATACTACAATGTTCCTTATCAGACCGGCAAAATTATTGCCTATCTCGTGCTCTCATCAGCATTAGGAATGCTTATCTTTAAATATTATTATCATAATTATCCGATAAAAATTTTAATTTTAGGTTTATTTTTGAGTTTGATTTATTTCATTGAACGAAAAGAAATCAATCAAATTATCAAGAGGAGTAACTAAAACCAAATCAAGAATATGAAAAAGAAAGTAGCCGTAATCATGGGAGGTTTTTCATCAGAATTTGATATTTCTGTAAAAAGCGCACAGACTGTTATCAAACATCTTCCAAAAAATAAATATGAGATTTTTCCCATAGAAATAAGAAAAAATAATTGGGTTTATATCGATAAAAACAAAAATTCTTTTTCAATTGACAAAAATGATTTCTCTGTGTCTGTCAACAATCACAAAATAACTTTTGATGTTATTTTCAATGCCATTCACGGCACACCCGGAGAAGACGGTGCCATTTTGCCCTATTTTGAAATGTTGGGCATTCCGCATACTTCTGCAGCATTTGATAAAATGGCTTTAACTTTCAATAAAAAAAACACCATTGCCGTATTGCGCAGTTATGATGTGCCAACCGGAGCTTCTGTCTTTTTACATTTAAACGATAAAATCAATACGGAAAGAATCATTCAGAAAATCGGACTGCCGTGTTTCGTAAAACCCAACAGGGCAGGATCGAGTTATGGCATATCCAAAGTCTATAAAAAAGAAGAATTGGCGGGAGCCGTTCAAAAAGCTTTCAAAGAAGACAAAGAAATTATTATTGAGGAATTTTTGGATGGACGCGAATTGTCGATTGGTGTAATAAAATATAAAGGAAAAGTGAAAGTATTACCCATAACCGAAATCATATCTGAAAATGATTTTTTTGATTTCGAAGCCAAGTATCTGGGAAAATCTCAAGAAATTACACCCGCACAAATTCCTGAAAAAATTTATAAGAAAGCGGAAAATACGGCTCAACGCGTTTATGAAATATTGGATCTTGACGGAATTTCTCGTGCCGAATACATCATAGTTGAAGACACGCCCTATTTCATAGAAATAAACATGATTCCGGGACTAACAGAAGCCTCTATTTTTCCTCAACAAGCCTTGGCTGCCGGATTGAGCCTGTCTGAACTATTTGATAACGCCATAGAAATGGCACTAAAAAAACACAAAAATGAATAAAGCTGTTTTTCCGGGGTCTTTTGACCCGCTGACATTAGGACACATAGACATCATCAACAGAGCTTTGCCTCTTTTTGACGAATTAACCATAGCAATAGGAATCAATATCGACAAGCGATATATGTTTGATATAGAAAAACGCATGCAAATGATTCGAAATGTCTATAAAAACGAACCTAAAATAAAGGTTACTTCTTACACAGGATTAACCGTGGACTATTGCAATAGAAATAATTTGAATTTTATTCTGCGGGGACTGAGAAACCCTGCTGACTTTGAGTTTGAAAAAGCCATTGCGCAAACCAACAGAAAACTGGGCAATGTAGAGACTGTTTTTCTATTAACCGGTCCGGCAACATCCTATATCAGTTCCGGTATTGTCAGAGATATTATCAGAAACGGAGGCAACGTAAATCAATTTGTCCCAAAAGAAATCTTAGATTATTTAAAATAATCCATATATCCTTTTTTAAAAAAACCGTGATATCTCCATAGGTCAAAATCTAATCGTCTTTACCTACTTTTATCGTCAGAATATTGGTTTTTGCCTTATTCACTACACTTTCTGCTACACTATCAGAGAAAAAATGCATCAATCCTTGTCTTCCTCTTGTTGCCAAACCAATTAAATCAGCATCGACCTTATCAGCAAAATGGAAAATTCCTTCCTGAACGGTATAATCATCATAGAAATTAACAGATACTTCTTCTTCCAATTTTGCCTTTTTCATGAAAGCATTCATATTCTCTTCTAATTCCCTAGTTGACAAAAAATTAGAAATTGTATTTACTCGCAGTAAATGAATTTTAGGATTATAAATTCTTGCAAATTTCATAATCTTGTCAAATTCTCTCATATATTTCCCCTCAAACTTACTGGCAATCACAAAATTCTCAACTTTGAAATCATCAGGTGAAGCTTTCACCACCAAAACCGGTATTTTTGAAGACCGCACCACCTTTTCCGTATTAGACCCTACAAAAATGGAATCCAGACCGGAAGTTCCGTGAGAACCTATCACAATCATGTCAGCTTTTGATTCATTGGCAAAAGAAGAAATCCCCTCAAAAGGCTTATTGAATAAAACATGTTCATAAACCGTAATTCCATTAAGAAAATCTTTATCTAAAAAAACATCAAAACGATCATGCACATATTCCATCAGCTCAATAGCATAAGGACCCTGCCCGAGACCGGGACCTCCCACCAAATCAATTTCATTTGAAGGCAAATCAATCAAGTGGATAACATGAATCTCAGCTCCATTTCTTTTACAAATTTTAGCTGCAATTCTTAACGCATCTTCCGACTTTTCGGAAAAATCTACGGGCACTAAAATTTTTTTCATAATCATTGTTTTTATAATTCCCTAAAATTAACTCAAAAAAACAAAAAAACAAAATATTTTTTTTTGCAAAATTTATTGTATCTTTGCACTGATTTTTATGGAGCAGAGTTGAAATGGGGACGGTTGTCCCCTATTTTTATACAAAAAGATTATGAATTTTAAAGAACAAGTACATCAACTTATCGAGGCTGCATTGAATGAACATCAGGATTTGTTCTTGATAGAGACATCTATTTCTGACAATAATGAAATCAAAGTGATTATTGACGGGGATAACGGTGTAAATATTGATGCTATTGTTGATATCAGCAGAAAAATTGAACATAATTTGGATCGAGACGAACATGATTTTTCTTTGGAAGTAACTTCTGTTGACATCACAAAGCCTTTTAAGCTCAAAAGACAATTTCATAAAAATCTAAACAAACAAATCAAAGTAAAAACACAAGAAAAAACTTTTGAAGGAAACCTTGTTGAAATGGATGAGCAACAAATCATCCTGACGTATAAAACCCGAGAACCAAAAAAAATTGGCAAGGGGAAACAAACTGTAATCAATAGAAAAGAAATAGCTTTTGATGAAATTATTGAAGCAAAAGTTGTATTAAAATTTTAAAAAAAATTGATATGAATAATAAAGAATTGGTCGAAGCCTTTTTGGAATTTAAAGATGAAAAAAACATTGACAAAGCAACAATCTTAGCTATTCTTAAAGATGTCATTGCACACGCATTGAGAAAAAGAAACGGAATCGTGAAAAAGAAAAAAGACGACAGCGAGCCCGATGAAGATAATTTTGATATTATTATCAACCCGGATCGAGGTGATTTGGATATCTGGATTTACAGGACTGTTGTTACTGACGATTATGAACCCTATAATGAATACCAACAGATCAGACTTTCCGATGCAAAAAAAATAGATGAAAGTTTTGAAATTGACGATGAAGTTGACGAGGCTTTTCAGTTGGTTAATCTCGGGCGTAGAGCTATTACGGCATTGAAACAGAACTTGGAAAACAAATTAATGGAACATGATTACCTCAATTTGCACAAATTTTTCAATGACAGAATTGATGAATTATACACTGCTGAAGTACATCACGTAAGAACCGGATCGGTCTATTTAATCGATGATGACGGAAATGAAATTGTGATGCCTCGAGACAGACAAATTCCGGGAGAAAAATTCAGAAAAGGAGACAATGCCAGAGGCATTATCGAAAAAGTTGATATGAGAGGAAATAAACCGGTTGTTATACTTTCAAGAGTCTCCAACAAGTTCTTAGAAAAACTTTTCGAACAAGAAATTCCTGAAGTCTTTGACGGACTGATTACAATCAAAAAAATTGCCAGAATTCCCGGAGAAAAAGCAAAGGTTGCCGTGGACACTTATGACGACAGAATTGACCCTGTTGGCGCATGCGTTGGCGTGAGAGGATCCAGAATACACGGCATTGTGAGAGAATTACGTAACGAAAATATTGATGTGATTAATTTCACCGATAACACAAAGCTGTTTATTCAAAGAGCTTTAGGGCCCGTTAAAATTCAAAGAATTGAATTGAACGAAGAAGAGAAAACCGCCTATATCTACATGAAACCCGACGAAATTTCCAAAGCAATCGGAAAAAGAGGGCAGAACATCAGATTGGCAAGCGATATCACGGGATATAATCTGGAAATCCAAAGAGAACAAGACGATGAAGATGTTGAACTGACAGAATTCAGTGACGAAATCGATGCTTGGATTATTCAAGAATTCAGTAAAATCGGTTTAGACACTGCCAAAAGTGTTTTAAAAAATGACATAGACGATTTAGTCAGAAGAACGGATCTTGAAGAAGAAACCATTATTGAAGTTAGAAGAATTCTAAAAGAAGAATTCGAATAAGCATAAAATTAAGTAAGAATTATACAGGATGGCAAAAAAAATCACCATACGACAGGTAATGCGCGAGTTGAATATCGGCGCACAAACAATCGTTGATTTTCTACAGGAAAAAGGTATAGAAATCGATCGACCCAGACCCAGCACACCAATTTCTGAACAAGCCTATAGTGTCTTGTTAGACGAATTTCAATCTGATAAAAACATCAAAGAGAAATCTGCAGAAATCAGTGAGGAACAAAAAAAAGAAAAAGAAAAAATCAGGCTGGAAAAAGAACACGAAGACGATCTCCATAAAAAGAAAAGAGAAGATGAAATTTCCGGAAAGATCAAACTTGAAGGTCCAAAAGTCATTGGTAAGATTGACACAACTCCGGAGCCTATAAAAGATCCTGTTGAAACTCCTCCGCCGGTCAAAAAAGAAATGCCTGTGGTTGCCGGTGACAAAAAACCGGAAAACAAAATATCCGAGGACAAAAAAGAAATCGAATCAGATAAAAAAGAAATTTCCGAACAGAAAAAAGAAAAACCGGAAAAACAAAAACTTGAAAAGCCGGAAAGTGAAATCAAGCAGCAGGAAATAGAAACAAAATATCGGAAATTAAAGGGTGTTAAAACCACGGGAGAGAAAATCGATTTGAAACAATTCGAAAAAAAAACCAAGAAGAAAGAAGAAAAAAAGTCTGATAAATCTGATAAAGAAAATAATAAGAAGAAAAAAAGAAAAAGAATATATAATTCTGACAACAAACCGACTCGAGGTGGAGGAGACAATAAAAGACGAGATCGCAGGAAACCTGTTCCAAAAGCAGAAATCTCAGATGAAGAAATTCAAAAACAAATCAAAGAAACACTTGAAAGACTTCAAGGAAGCGGAAAATCCAAGCGTTCAAAAATAAAACGTGAAGGCAGACAAAAACGTAAAGAACAAGCCAAACAAGATCAGTTGGATCAAGAAAAAGAAAGCAAAATTTTAAAAGTAACCGAATTTGTCACCGTTGCCGAAATTGCCGGCATGATGGAGGTGCCCGTAACAGAAGTTATCACCGCCTGCTTTGGACTGGGGCTAATGGTTACAATGAACCAAAGACTGGATGCCGAAACGCTTAGTCTTGTTGCAGATGAATTTGACTATGATGTAAAATTTGTAGATGCCGAAGAAGAAGATGAAGAAGAAATTCCGGACAATCCTGAAGATTTGCTAAAAAGAACTCCCATTATCACCATCATGGGACACGTTGACCACGGAAAAACATCGCTACTTGACTATATTCGTGAAGCAAACGTTGTTGCCGGAGAAGCCGGAGGAATTACGCAACATATCGGCGCTTATCAAGTAACCCTGAAAAACGGCGAGAAACTGACATTTCTGGATACACCCGGACACGAAGCTTTTACGGCAATGCGTGCCAGAGGAACACAAGTAACCGATATTGCCGTTATTGTTATAGCTGCCGATGATGATGTTATGCCGCAAACCAAAGAAGCAATCAGCCATGCGCAAGCAGCAGGCGTTCCCATTATTTTTGCACTCAACAAAATGGATAAACCCAATGCCAATCCTGATAATATCAAACAACAATTGGCAAATATGAATCTTTTGGTTGAAGACTGGGGAGGAAAATATCAATCTCAAGAAATTTCTGCCAAAACAGGTCAAAACATCGATGACCTATTGGAAAAAATTCTTTTGGAAGCAGAAATGCTCGAACTGAAAGCCAACCCGAACAGACCGGCAAACGGAACCGTAATTGAAGCATCTCTGGACAAAGGCAGAGGATATGTTGCCAACCTTTTGGTGCAAAACGGAACGATGAAAATGGGAAATTATATTCTTGTTGGCAAGCATCATGGAAGAATTAAAGCCATGTTTGATGAAAGAGAAAACAAGGTTAAAGAAGTAGGTCCGTCTACACCTATCAGCATTCTAGGCTTGGATGGTGCACCAAGTGCCGGAGATACTTTCAGGGTATATGAAGACGAGAGAGAAGCCAAAAGAATCGCACAAAAACGTGACCAGCTTATCAGAGAGCAACAACTCAGAGCTCAAAAACATATCACCCTTGATGAAATCGGGCGAAGAATTGCTTTGGGTGATTTTAAAGAACTCAACCTGATTATCAAAGGAGATGTGGATGGATCTGTAGAAGCACTTTCAGATTCACTGCAAAAACTATCTACGGAAAACGTAAGTGTTGTTATCATTCACAAAGGCGTTGGACAAATCAGCGACTCGGATGTGTTATTGGCATCAGCCTCGGATGCTATCATCATCGGATTTAATGTCAGACCATCTGTTTCCGCAAGAAGACTTTCTGAACAGGAAGAAGTTCAAATTAAAACCTATTCCATCATTTATGATGTAATCAATGATGTGAAAGAAGCCATGGAAGGCATGTTGTCTATGGAAATTAAAGAAGAAGTCACAGGAAATGTCGAGGTGCGAGAAACCTTTAAAATTTCTAAGGTGGGAACCGTTGCCGGTTGTATGGTAACCAGCGGAAAAATATTTAACAATTCCAAAATCAGGCTTATCCGAGAAGGCATTGTAATCTATGACGGAGAACTGGCTTCACTCAAGCGGTTCAAAGATGATGTAAAAGAGGTTGCCAAAGGCTATGAATGTGGTCTAATGATTAAAAATTATAACAATCTTGAAATCGGAGATACAATTGAAGCTTATAAAAACTACGAGGTTAAAAGAAAATTATAAGTTTACTGTTTTCGTAAATCAGAAGTTCTGAAAATCAAGCTGAATTGATTGATAACGAAAGTTCATTATCTCAGGCAACAGCATGTTCCAAATTCACCACAGGATAATAACAATTTGTCAGGGCAGTTGGGGCTTTTAGCTTTGTAATATCCAAACAAATCTTTTAAAATTCTCCGAGAAGCCATACTCATAAAATAATATTTCTCCCATATCTACTTTTTGCAGTCATCTTATCTCACAAAACTCATATTATTTGATACAAACCGATATGAAAATTTAACTGCCGGAAATTTATCCTATCCCTAGAAAACACTTAAGCACCCATTTCACAACTCAACAATATTTTACTTATAAGAAACCATAATTCTTTAAGAAATATCAAAAAAAGTGATTATTATATACTTTTATTACAAATCATTGCGTTATATTGCATGTGTTTATTCGTGACAAAATTTTTTGTCGCTTCGAACACAATTGCGCCTTATAAGATTTCACTGAGTTAATTCTCTTTGGAAGTGTTTTGTTATTGAAATTATGAACCAATAAATAAAAAAAAGGCGCTATGAAACCAAAAATTGATTTATTCAGGTTTGCCACACTACGATCACCGCAAACCATTGAAAGAAGCGACAAAGGACTTAACTTTATTTTTCTTTCAAATCACAAAGACAATTATTTTTTAAAAGGAATTGCATCAGACATTGATGCTGCTAGAACTCACGTGAAAGGAAAAGCAGATCAATTTGAAAGACTCTCAACCAACGGAGTTTTCAAATCTATTTTCGATGTCGAAGAAGCACTTGAAAAAGTCAACAATGAATTGTGGAATTTCTCAAACCATCTGTTGAGGAATAAGCAAAATATCACCTCATTGAGCGAGATGAGTATCCCGACTAACAAAAACATCAGTTCCGGTTTTCTGCAAAGACTGTGGAATAATGTGTTTTACAGCATTGTAAAAAAAGAGAATTATCATATCAGACAGGCTTGCCTGCAAGTGATTGTTGCACATAATTTTTTACAAAAAATCAAAACCGAGGATATGTCAAATTCAAATATTGAATCCTTAATCAAATATCCCAAAAAGGTCGACGAATTTTCAATAGACGAAAAAAAGAAACTGTATCTCAGGCGGCTGGCTAACGCCACCGCAGTAATTCCGGCAGCCTTCACGGTTAAGAGAACTTATGGCACCGACGGAGGCGCTCAAAAAAGTTCCGAGCTAAAAATTATCAAAGGCGATATAATAGGAAAAAGCGTAGAACACCTGAGCAAAGAAAGAAAACAAATCAAAAGACACGAAATTGAGTTAGCTAGAATAAATATATCAATTCTTACTTCTATTTTAAAAGAGATTGAAAGTCTAAAAAAAACATATGATGCTGATGCTCTGGCAAAATATAATGCAGAATATAGTAAATATAAGAAAGCAACTGTAGCCAAAATCAAACAATATGTGACAGATCATCCGGAAATAAGCAGGACAAACAAAGCAACAAACAATAGTATTGCAGAATTCAAGCAAGCCATTCCCAAAGACATATTGCCTCCGTTTAATTTTGAGTACTCTAATATCTTTGGTGACTATGCCAAAGATAAACTGTCAAAACGTGCACTTGAATATATTGAAAAAAACAATTATCAAAAACAAACATACAGCATTGTGCATTCGAGGATTATAGGAAGCATCGATAACGAGAAGAAAAAGGCTGCACAAATTGTCAAATCAGGCAATACAAAAATTGCACTGAACGGAACAGTTATAGAAAAAAATACGAGTCTATATGATTTTTCTCTGAGTTTTCACCACGGACAAGACCTGATTGATCAAAACACCGTTTTCTTTCTTTTGACACTAGACCGTTCCGGCGCTTATTTCAAAGAAGCTCACGTCAAACTGACAGTTGACGGAAAAGAACATATTATTAATGATACAGACAAAATCAATAAGTTAATTCACAGCCACAGTTGTAAAGAAACAAACAAAACAAACTATTCTTTAAATATTCTTACCGCTCTGTTTTCAAACCCGTCAAATAAAAAAGGAGGCGTGATATTGACAGACGAATCATTTATCGAGTTTCTCGGAGAATTTATTCTAGACAACGATGTCAAACTGGTCACGAGCAAAAAAGGCAAGGTTTGCAATACCATTTTAACCGGAACATCTTTTGTTATTGGTGAAGAAATAGACGAAACACATTTCAAATATCAAGGACTCAACAACATTGGTGTTGTTGATTTCAGACGTGTGGAACAAGAGCTTTGTTGCTATATTCCCGGCGAGGTTTCTCATATTGAAAACATCATGGCAAAAGAATATAAAGAAAAAAGCAGCAGAATCTTGATTAAATCGGTTTTGTCTGAAGAACTATCTCAAGAAATTGAAAAAGAAGACCTGTCTGACACCACCAGCACCTCGAGACATGAGATGAATTCTGAAGTGACCAAAGTTCTGGAAGAAGAAAAAAGCCGTAGCCTAAGTTTCGGAATAGGTGCAGAAGTGCATGCCGGCTCCAGTGCATGGGGATTTTCCGTACATGCCGATATGCATTCCGATTCTTCATTTTCAACTTCTTCATCAGAATCAAATAGCGTATCCCAGTCATATGCAGAAGAAGTCACAAGCAAAGCCTTGGAAAAAGTTATTCAGCGAGTCAAATCAAAAAGAACCAGCACCATAACCAGAGAATTTGAAGAAAATTACAAACACGGATATGACAACAGAAAAGGTGGCAAACACGTAACCGGTGTATATCGTTGGGTTGATAAGGTCTATAACAACCGTCTGATTAACTATGGCAAACGTCTTGTCTATGAATTCATGATTCCACAACCGGCTAAAGTCTATAATGAACTTATTGCCATTGATGCCGAAGAAGAAGCGGCAAACGGCAATTCTTCACAGACACCGGTGAAACCGGATCATCCGTCTGTCTTCAATGTGAATACGCCACAAAACATCAACAGAAACAACTACAGCTCACTGGCTGCTCACTATGGCGTTCAGGTGGATAGCCCGAAAGAACAAGAACTTATTGTTGCCAAATCACATTCGGAAACCATGGGCGCCAGCACAGACTATTTCAATCACACTTATACTGATTTGATTGTTGACGAAGACTATCTTTGCCACAGAATAGAACATGTTGGAAAATACGGGATTTGGTCATTCAATTCTCCGCATGCAGACATCAATATCAACATAGGAGGCAGTGTTTATGAAAGAAGAGATGTATATGGCAGATATACACAACGTATCAATTTCAACGCTCCGGTTATTCCCACAACAGGAATTATAAACTTGGCCATTGGCACCCATGACATAGAGTTCTATTCCATCACAACAAAATTGACCTGCACACTCAAAGACAGCGTTTATGAACAATGGCAACAAGATGTCTATAGTGCCATTATGCAAGCCTACAACAAACAATTAAAAGCCTATAATGACACTTTGGCACAACAGGCACAAATGAATGAAATTGAAAATGAAGAAGAAAAGAAAATGACGCAGAATCCGAGGTTCAATGAAATGACTGTTGTCAATGAATTGAAAAGACTGAGCATTGAACTGCTGATGGCACCGTTTGAAAATAAATTCAAAAACATCGGTTTCTATAAAGAAGGCGAACAAACGGGATGTGGAATTCCAAGTTTGAAAAATATTGATAAGCTTGATGCTTATGGCAAACGCATCAAATTTTTTGAACAAGCATTTGACTGGAATTTGATGGCAAAAATGTTTTATGACTATTATTGGAGCGAAAAATGCAATTGGAAAGAACTTTTCCAAAGTCAAGACAAAGCAGACTATTTGTTCCAACAATTTTTGCAAAGTAGTTTTGCCCGAGTAATTGTGCCCGTTAGAGAAGGTTTTGAAAAAGCCGTAACTTATTTTATAGAAACCGGCGATATTTGGAACGGAACAGGTTTGGTTATCAACACCGATGACGACAAATATTTGTCTATTGTCAGCGAGTTATATTATACAGAAGGAGTTGTAGAAGACAAATGGCAATCTGTTGTGCCAACATCTCTGACCATCATTCAAGGAAAATCCGTTTACTTGGAAAATGAAAGCCTGCCCTGCTGCACTGATATTGAAAATATAGAAGATGTCAAATTCAAAACATCAAATGATAAGCTCGAAGGGAAAGATACAACAACCTCATAGTATATGCTTTTTTATTTCTTTTAAACAAGAGGCTTCGCCTCTTGTTTAAAAGAAATTATCAATGATAATATCTACCTAATAAAACCAAAAATTATGCTTATACTATTAGACAACGGACACGGAAGTTTGATCAATGGCAAATATCAAACCCCCGGAAAACGATCTCCGATTTGGAACAATGGCAGCCAATTGTTTGAAGGCGAGTTTAATCGTGCCATCACAAACGGAATTATACAAGAATTGACGGGTCTTAAAATATCCTATGTGAATATCGCTCCGGAATATCGAGATGTGACTTTGCGCACAAGAGTGAAAAGAGCTAATGCATACGGCACGTACAATGTTTTTTATCTGAGCATACATGCCAATGCCGGTGGCGGAAACGGAACAGAAATATATACATCACCCGGAAACACAAAAAGTGACCGTATTGCCACCATATTCGGCGAAGAGTATAAAAAAATATTTCCAAACCGAAAATTGAGAACGGATTTCAGCGATGGCGACTTGGACAAAGAACAACATTTCTATGTGCTGACCAAAACGAGAATGCCCGCCATATTGACCGAAAATTTCTTTATGGACAACAAAGACGAATGCCAAAATATCTTGATGACCCGTGAAGGACGACAACAGATTATTGACTATCATATGAATGCCATTTTACGTGTGAAAAAAGAAATTTTTAAATAACCCGCCATGTGTAATACGGATATTAATACGCTCAACGAC
>CAZAXU010000012.1:0-48335 GCA_964489245.1 uncultured Flavobacteriaceae bacterium | reverse complement strand
AAAAATAAGCAAAAAAAAAGATTTTCATTTTTTCATAATAAGTCGTACTTTTGCGGACTAATGAAAAAATATATACAGAAAAGATGGCAATATTAGGACAAATACAGAAACGCTCGGGATTCTTAATTATGATTATTGCATTGGCGCTTTTTGCCTTTGTAATTCAAGGTCTGATTAAAAATGCAGGTTCAATCGGAAAAGGCTCAAGAGATTCAATTGCTGAAGTAGGAGGCAGAAAAGTATCATCAAAAGACTTTCAAAAGAGAGTGGCAATCATGCAGAAAAACGGAGGCAATAGAGTTTCCAGCATGCAAGCCGTAAAATCAGTTTGGAATCAAGTGATAAAAGAAGCTGTTCTCGGAAATCAATTTGATGAGCTGGGAATTCAAGTAGGAGCTGATAGATTAAGAGAATTGGTGTTGAACGATCCGAATATTAAAAGATCTTTTACTAATCAGCAAGGTGTTTTTGACGAAAATGCACTTTTAGATTATATGCAAAGAATTGAAGATGGCAAAAATTCAAATCCGGAAGCCTATGAAGCTTGGAAAAACTATGAAAGAGGTTTGGAAGAAAGCGAAAAAGAAAGAATTTATTTCGACATGATTAAAGCAGGCTTGGTTCCCAGCTTGAAAGAAGGAGAATGGAAATATCATTTTGAAAATGACAATGTCGATTTCAAATATATGGCGGTTCCCTATACGTCAATTGCAGACTCAACGGTGAGCGTATCTAAAGATGAAATTTCCGCTTATGTTGAAAAGCACAAAGATTTATATGAGATGAAAGAAGGAAGAGATATCGAATATGTTATGATTCCTTTGAAACCCTCTGAAGAAGATAAAAATGCCATTATCAATGATCTCAAAAAATTAGTGGAAGACAAAGAAGTTTTCGATGAAAAAACCAAAGCAAAGAAAACAAAGCAAGGTTTTAGAAATACGAAAAATGCAGAAGAATTCGTAAACAAATATTCTGATGAAAAACGTCCACCGGCATATTATTTTGAAAAAGATTTAAAAAATGTGGGAATCACAAAAAGCATAGATTCTCTTTCAAAAGGAGATATTATAGGTCCGTATGTTAGTAATGACAGAATATTTTTGTCAAAGGTTTTAGAAACAAAAAAAGTGGCGGATTCTGCAAAAGCCAGCCATATATTGATTGCCTATAAAGGGGCTTTGAGAGCAAATCCGGGAATATCCAGAACAAAAGAAGAAGCAAAGAAAACGGCAGACAGCCTCTTGAGAGTTGTCAAGGCAAACGCTGCAAAATTTGCAGACTATGCCAAAAAAATGTCTGACGGTCCGACAAAAACAAAAGGTGGTGATTTGGGTTGGTTCACCTACGGAAGAATGGTTCCTAAGTTCAACGATTTCATTTTCAATAACAGAAAAGGAAGCATTGGAATGGTAGAAACCGATTTCGGTTATCATATTATCAAGATTTTTGATAAGACAAATCCGGAGAAAACCGTAAAATTGGCAACGATTGTCAGAAATGTGGAACCTTCGACAAAAACTGAAAATACCATTTTTGCCAATGCAGTTAAATTTGCCGAGAAAGCATTGAAAGCAGATGATTTTAAGAAATTGGCACAAGAAAATTCTTATGAAGTCAAACCGGTTAGAAAATTAGGAAGATATGACGATCAAATTCCGGGGCTTGGTGTGCAGAGAGAATTTATCAGATGGGCATATAAAAAAGATACCGAAGTGGGCGATGTAAGCAAATTTGATTTGGATAATGGTTATGCTGTCGTTAGATTGGTCAAAAAATATGACAAAGGTCTGATGCCTGCAGAAGAAGCATCTCGTTTAGTCAAGCCTATTTTGTTGAGACAGAAAAAAGCAGAATTGATTAAGAAAAAGATTTTAGGAAAGAATTTGGATGAAATGGCAAAAAACAGCGGTGGTAAGATTGGGGTAGCAACCGGAGTGACTTTGGCAAACCCGACCATTCCCGGTTATGGAAGAGAACAAAAAGTTGTTGGAAAAGCATTTATGCTTGAAGCGGATAAACTGTCAGAACCCGTTGAAGGAAATGTAGCGGTATATGTGATTAAAACGACTGAAGTTAAAAAAGCCGCAGATGTAAAAAATTATCTTCCGTATGTGGAAAAAATTAAGAAAGAACAACAGGTAAGGCTGAACACTAAAGTGATTGAAGCCTTGAAGAAAAAGAACGAAATCAAGGATAAAAGAAATCTTTTCTATTAAAATACGGCAATCGTTTAACAATATAAAAAAAGTCTCAAGTATTTGAGACTTTTTTTGTACGACACTTTTCAGTCATAAGATAAAATTGTAGATTTGTCTGATTAAAAAAATATTCCATGAAAACACTCGATGATTTTAATTTTAGAAACAAAAAAGTTTTAATCAGAGTAGACTTCAATGTTCCCTTAAATGATAGTTTAGAAGTAACCGATACAACAAGGATTGAAGCGGCAAAACCTTCAATCCTGAAAATTTTAAATGATGGCGGACAAGTTATTTTAATGTCACACATGGGAAGACCAAAAGGATTTGATGATAGTCTTTCTCTTAAACATATCCTCCCGACGGTTGAAAAAATACTGGGAGTCAACATAAAATTTGTTGATGATTGCATTGGTTCCAAAGTTAAAACGGCTGTAGATAATCTAAAAAACGATGAAGTATTGTTGCTGGAAAATTTGAGATTTTATCCTGAGGAGAAAAAAGGAGATGTCTCATTTGCCAAGTCCCTTGCGGCATTGGGAGATTTTTATGTCAATGATGCATTTGGAACAGCACATAGGGCGCATGCGTCAACTGCCGTGATTGCACAATTTTTTCCCGAAAATAAAGCTTTTGGAAAATTATTGGAAAAAGAAGTTCTAAGCATCCGTAAAGCTTTGGACAAAGGAGAACATCCGATTACGGCGATTATTGGCGGTGCAAAAGTGTCTGGCAAAATAGGAGTGATTGAAAATTTGTTAAGTAAGGTCGATAATTTGATAGTCGTTGGTGGAATGGCTTATACTTTTTTAAAAGCTTTGGATAATAATATTGGTGATTCCATCGTTGAAAATGATAGATTGGGGTTGGCACAAAAAATTATGAAAGTAGCAAAAGAAAAGAATATCAATTTGATACTTCCGGTTGATGTTCTTATTGCAGATAAATTTAGCAATGATGCTGAGACAAAGGTGGTTTCTGTGGAACAGATTCAGGATCATTGGCAAGGGCTTGATATTGGTCCGGAGACCATTTTGATTTTAGACAAAATCATTCAAGAATCTAAAACAATTATTTGGAATGGACCTGCCGGTGTTTTTGAGTTTGAAAAATTTGCCAAGGGAACTGAAAGCATTGGAATATCCATAGGAAAAGCATCGGAAAAGGGAGCTTATTCGTTGGTGGGAGGAGGAGATTCTGTTGCTGCCGTAAAAAAATTAAAACTTGAAAATAAAATCAGTTATATTTCCACGGGTGGAGGGGCACTTCTCGAAATGTTGGAAGGAAAGGAATTGCCCGGAATAAGTGCACTATTAGAAAATTAGTTTATGAAGAATATATTTTTATTTATATTGTTATTGAGTTTGCTGGATATACAAGCTCAAAATGATACGATTTTTTTAGATAAGACAAAAAATTTAGATACAATCAGCCTGAATCAGCTTGAGAAAAAGAAAATCAATCATGTAGAAAAAAATGTTTCCATTCAAGGAGTTTCCACTTCAGAAGTTTCTTATGTTTCGGGAGACTATGAATTGACCATAGATAATGTTGTTTTGACGGATTTGCCTCAGGCAAAACGCATTGATAGTCTATGGTTCAAGGAACTCTATCAGCCTGTTCTTTTTGACAGTATTCATGAGATAAGAAACAGTTTGAAATCAGAAAATGAAATTATTTTGGATTCTCTTGAAATTCAGCAGAAACTAGCCTTGTTGAATCAAAAAACACAATTAGATATTTTATATCATCCGTCTTTGGCAAGAGTGATCAAAGTTTTTCTCAAAGAAAGAAAGAAAAGTCTGGGAAAACTATTGGGGATGGCAGAATATTATTTTCCCATTTTTGAAGAAAAATTGGCAAAATATAATATCCCCTTGGAAATGAAATATTTGGCAATTATAGAATCTGCGCTAAATCCGAGAGCCGTATCCAGAGCGGGTGCAGGAGGTTTATGGCAATTTATGTATTCAACGGGAAAGATGTATGGTTTGGAGATTAATACCTATGTAGATGAACGTTTTGACCCGATTCAAGAAACCGAAGCGGCATGTCATCATATGCAAGATTTATACAAGATTTTTAAAGATTGGAATCTGGTTTTGGCAGCATATAACTCCGGTGCCGGAAATGTGACAAAAGCAATCAGGCGTTCAGGAGGACACACTAACTATTGGAATATAAGACGATATCTTCCAAGAGAAACGGCAGGCTATGTGCCCATGTTTCAAGCTACACTATATTTGGGAGAATATGCAAAAGACTATGGTATTGTGTCAACCAAACCCAATTTTCACTACATAGCCACAGACACCTTGAGAGTGAAACAAACCATCACCTTCAAGCAAATATCAAAATTGTTGAAAATTGATGAGAAAGAATTGGAGTTCTTAAATCCACAATATAAATTGAATGTTATTCCTTATGTAGAAGGGAAGAATTATACTTTAAAGTTGCCTTTGGAATTGGTAGGAGTTTTTGTGAACAATGAAATTCTAATCAATGATTTGGTCAAGAAAGATTTAGACAAAAAAGAAAAACCGCTCCCCAAGTTTTATAAACTGAATAATTATATAACCTATAGAGTCAGAAGAGGAGATGTTTTGGGAAAGATTGCCGGAAGATATAGAGTGAGTATTTCAAAAATCAAGAGATGGAATCATCTGAGATCAAATAGGTTGCGCATAGGACAGAGGCTGAGAATCTATTCCGGATATGCCGTTGCAACAAGTTCTCGTTCAAAAAAAAAAACAAATAGAAAGATAAACTTTGGTGGTAAGAAATATTTGATGCACAGCGTGAAGCAAGGAGATACGTTATGGAATATTTCAAGAAAATATAATGTGACGGTTTCTCAACTGAAAAAATGGAATGGAATGGGGAAAAATTATACTTTGAAACCCGGAATGAAACTCAAAATTTATAAATCCTAAACATATGAAAAAATTGCTCTATTTTCTTCTGTTAACCGGTTTTTTTTCTTGTGATAACGGAAAAAATGATATTATTCTTCCGGATTCGTCGGGAAGAACACACAACATCATGCTGATTATGGAAAACAAAGATTGGCGCTCCGAAGTGGGAGATAGTTTGAGAAAATATCTTGCAGTTGACTATAATGATTTGCCTCAGGCAGAGCCTTTGTTCTCAATCAGGCAAGTATCACCGGATTTATACAATGGCATATTTCTCACATTGAGAAACCTTTTGATTATCAAGAAAGGCAGTAAGACCGGAATCAGAATCAAAAGAAATGTGCGAGCCAATCCGCAGATGATAGCAATTATAGAGGGGAGAGATAACGAAGAAATAAAACAAATTATAAGCAAACATATAGGAGAGCTTATCGATAAGTTCAAGGCATCTGAAATCAAAAATTTACAGCGTCTGCACAGAAAATCGCTTAGAGACAATTCTGATGTAGAAAAAGAACTGGACATTTCAATTGAAATACCTGATTTCTTTAATTTGGTAGATCATCAAAAAGACTTTTTTTGGTTTAGAAGAGACGTAAAAAACGGAGAGCAAGATATTTTGCTTTATCAAATACCGATTAAAGATTCATTGGATTTGCAAGGTAGAAATGTTTTGAAATATAGAGATTCCATAGGCAAACATTTTATTCCCGGTCCGGCAGACGGCACTTATATGAAAACCAAGATGACTTTTTCTCCGTCACAGCAAATATTGCAAATTGACGGCATGAAAGCTCTTGAAAGCAGAGGCTTATGGAATATGAAAAAAGATTTTATGGCAGGACCTTATATCAATTACACGATTTTTGACACCGAGAACAAAAGGATGATAGTTGCCGAAGGCTTTATATATGCCCCTTCAATCGATAAAAGAGATTATATCGTTCAATTAGAAGCTATTCTGAAAACAGTGAAAAACAAAAAAAATTGATTATTCCTCTTTTTTCTCGTTTTCTTTAGGTTCTTCATCTTGGGTTGCCTTTTTGAATTCTTTAATTCCTTTGCCAAGCCCGCCCATTAGTTCCGGAATTTTTCTTCCGCCGAACAAGATAAGCACAACAACAACAATCAAGATGAGTTGAGGATATCCAACCATTCCTAAAGGTAATACATATGCGGTCATAATAATAGTTTTTATTTCAAAAAACGAAATTAAATCATATTTTCGAAATATGTAAGTAAAAATTAATTTATTTTTGTCTCGAAAATTAAATATTCACCATACACAAAATATATATACAAAATGAAAACCATTGATAAATACATTGTTTCTCTTTCCGCAATACTGTTTTTTTCATTTGCCGTTAGCGCACAAAACATAAATGTTCCAAAGTCTTATGCAAACATTAAAGTAAAGAAAAATAAAGTAGGAATTTCTTATAAAAAACAATTTTATCCGTTGATAAGAAAAGGAAAACCTTATAAAACATTTGAAAATTTCACTAAAGATCCCGTTGGAACGACCAATGGTGTAGCTTTTGATTTTAAAAATGAAGATTTTGAAGGAAAAATTCATTTTGGTTTGATTAAAACAGATGGTGTCAAATATCCGCTGCCCGTTTATTTCAAAAGAACGGTTAAAATCAAATCGGGCAAAGCGGAAATCAATCTTAAAAATCTTGCGGGAGTCTATGACTATATCGACTGGGAACAAACCAAAAAGTTACGTCTCGGCTACAGAATCATCAGCAAAAAAGGTGAAATTATTTATGATGGCAGAGTCAATCTCAAAGGTTCCGGACCTTTTCAAGTTGATTTGACAATTACAGAAGGTCCTTTTGTGAATAAAATGCAATCTGACAGATTGGTGATTTCTTTTAAGACCAACAAACTTGTGATGGCACAAATCAGAATTGGAGAACGTGTTTATTCCGATATTTTTCCAACCAAAGATCACCAAATTGAAATCAGTGATTTAAAACCGCAAACTGATTATGATTATACGGTGATTTATGACGGATGGAAAGAACACTATCATTTTAAAACAGCCCCGAAAAAAGGATGCAGGAGCGCTTTTACATTTGCATATGCATCAGATTCGAGAGCAGGAAAAGGAGGAGGAGAGCGCAACCTTTATGGCGTAAATGCCTATGTAATGAAAAAAATGGTCATGTTTGCCGACTATAAAAATGCTGCTTTTTTCCAATTTACCGGAGATATGATCAGCGGTTATAAGAGAGATAATGGCGTTCAAAATCTGCAATATGCCAATTGGAAACGTGTGATGGAAAATTTCTGGCACAACAAACCTGTGTATGTCGGAATGGGAAATCATGAAGCCATCAAAACAACTTTTAAAAAGACGGATTATACAGGAAAAAGTCATTTTGAGGGAGAAATTGCAATTGATAAATTTCCGTTTGACAAATATAGCGCCGAAAAAACTTTTGCAGATAATTTTGTGTTGCCGGAAAGCAACTTGAAAAGTGAAGACGGAAACAGATATGATCCGAGTAAAAAATCGATTGATTTTCCTTCATATAAAGAAAATGTTTATAGTTATACCTACGGGAATTTGGCGGTGATTGTGATGAATTCAAATTATTGGTATGCACCCACAACAATGTATATTCCGATTTCGTCGGGGAACGTACATGGATACATCATGGATAACCAACTGGCTTGGCTCCAGCAAAGCATCAAAAAATTTGAAGAAGATAAAGATATAGACCATGTAATCGTTACATTTCATACTCCGGCGTTCCCAAATGCGGGGCATTCGGGTGATGATATGTGGTATGACGGGAACAATGAAATACGCCCTTATATTGCAGGTAAACCCGTTCAGCAAGGCATTATTGAAAGAAGAGACCAACTCTTGGACATTTTGGTTAACCAAAGCAAAAAATTTGTGGCGTTGCTAGCCGGAGACGAACATAATTACAGTAGGCTGATTGTTGACAACAATACACCGATTTATCCGAAAAGTTGGACAGGAAAACGATTAAGATTCAACAGACCTTTTGTTCAAATCACCAATGGTTCTGCAGGTGCACCTTATTATTCCTTAGAAAAATTGCCTTGGACAAAAAGCGTGCAAAAGTTTTCAACGCTTCATGCGCTGATGCTTTTCAAAGTTGATGGACAACACATTGATTTGGAAGTGATCAATCCGGATACTTTTGAAAAAATCGAACAAGTCAAATTGAGATAGATTTTATACTTAAAAATAATATCAGAGATTAATTTCTTTTTGATATTGCTCAATTTGTTTCATAATCTTTATAAAAGATTTTGTTCCTTTCATGCTGCTAACGGTGATGAGTCCTCCCATCATGGCGCCAATCACGCCCAGAGAAGCCGCATCGGTTCCTGTCAGATATAAATTTTTGACAGGCGTTTTTGCAGATAGCCATTTATAGCCGTATCGTTTGGGAGTGGCGGGGATGCCATAAAAACTTCCCTTTTTCCATTTGGTGAAATATTCCATAGACAAGGGTGTAGATAGTTCTGCATAATCAACCAAATCACTTAGTCCGGGGATATATTTTTCGACGTATTCAAGCATCTTTTGAGATAATTCTTTTTTAAAATGAAGATATTCATCCCCTCTTTTCATCCATTTGGAATCTTTCCATTTTTCAAAACTGTCAAAGTGAGAAAAACAGATAATTTCTGCGGTATGTGTTTCTGCTACAGGGTTTTTCATCGAGGGAAAAGATACAAAAGCAGACAGGACATCTCTGCCGGATTTGCTTTTTTCAAAAGTCTGGTCATGGTCATAAGATGAGTAAATCCAAAGGTTTTCTCCTTTAATGCCTAATTTTTCAGGACTTTCTTTCAATCCTAAGTACAAAGTGCTTGTAGAAAAACTACTCATGGCACTTTTGATTTCATTTCGGAAGGGGATGTTAATTTCCTTAGGAATGAGTTGAAGATAAGTATTATAAGCCCCTGCATCAGAGATAATATTTTCAGCAAAATATTTTTCTTCTTTTCCTTTTTTGTTTACACATACGCCGATAGCTTTGTTATCTTTAATGATGATATTTTGGACATTTGCATTTGTAACAATTTTTCCTCCTGTTTTTTCAATAATAGGAATCATATTTTTGGCAATAGAACTTGCTCCGCCAACAGGATAATATCCGCCGTGGAGATAAGATCTGACAACAATGGCATGCATCACAAAGGCACTTTTTGAGGGCGGAACACCATAGTCTCCCCAAATGGAAACCAATAAAGCTTTTAGTTTGGAATTTTTAAAATTTTTATCCAAATATGCTTTTGTGGTTGATAGTGCCAAAGTTTCACTGCCGCGACTAAAGAATTTCAATAGATAAGCTATAATTTTGGGAGAAACCCGTCGGGCAAAATATTTTTGAAACCAGTTTGCCGCTTTTTTCAAGTCTTTGAAATACTGGATGATAGCTTCTTTCTCATCCGGAAATAAAGATATTAGGTCATTTTGAAACTCCTTTGGATGAGAAGCTTGTTTAAAACTGAAGTCCGGATAAACAAAGTTTTCCAAATAATAAGGCATTTTTTGCCATTCAACTTTGTTGTTTGTAATAAAGTCAAATATTTTTCTGGACATCAACCCTTTTTTCATTTCTCCGATATAATGTATGCCTACATCCCAAGAATATTTTTTCCCGTTTTTAATGCGCATAAATTCATGCGTTTGTCCTCCCGGAACAAAATGTTGCTCCAGAACAAGCACTTTTTGCTTGTATATTTTGGTTAGCAGAACGGCAGCTGTCAGCCCACCGATTCCCGAACCGATGATAATACTGTCATATTGATTTTTTTGTGCCATGTTGTTTTTTTTAGATTGATGATTCGAGCTCTTGGGTGATTTTGATCACTTCTTTAGCTTCTTTGATATCGTGGACTCTGAGAATATTTGCGCCATTTAGAACAGCGATTGTATTGGCTATACTTGTTGCATTCAAGGCTTTTTCAGAATCGATTTCAAGTAGCTTATATAGCATGGATTTTCTGGAAACCCCGACCAAAATAGGTTTTTGATGTTCTTTGAAAGCAGATAAATGTTTCAAAATTGTATAGTTGTGCTTGATGGTTTTTCCAAATCCAAAACCGGGATCTAAAATGATATTTTGGATACCTAAACTTTTCAATTGATTGATTTTGTCTTTGAAAAACGAGTTGATTTCTGTTACCACATTTTCGTACACCGGATTTTTTTGCATATCGATGGGTGTTCCTTGCATATGCATCATAACGTAGGGAACTTGTAGTTTTGCGATGGTTTGAAACATTTTCCTGTCCAGATTTCCCGATGAAATATCATTGATCATTTCCACACCTTCCGAGACAACTTCTTCAGCGATGGAACTTCTGTAAGTGTCAACAGAGATGATGGTGTCGGGAAATTCCTGTAAGATTCGTTTGATGGGAAAAATCAATCTTTTTCTCTCTTCGTTTTCCGTTACAAATTCCGCTCCGGGGCGTGAAGAAAAAGCGCCGATATCGATAATATCAGCTCCATGATTAAGCATTTTTTCGACTTGAAAAAGCATATTCACCTCCTGCGTATATCGATTTCCGTCATAGAAAGAATCAGGCGTTAGATTTAAAATGCCCATGATAAGAGGTGGTTCAGTGCCCAATATCCTTTTTTTACAACGAATTGATTTCATTTTTTTTATTTTTGACTATTTTGATGCAATGCTGTGCACCGGCTTGGAAATTTTAGGAGCTTGATAGTTTTCCATTTTCCGTATAAGTTCTTCCACTTGGTCACTGACCAATAACATATCCCGATTTTCTTTTTTAAGAAACCCCTCTTGAACCATAAAATCAAATTGTTGAATAAGTGCATCGAAAAATCCTTTTGTGTTCAATAGTCCGATGGGTTTTTCTTCAATATTCAGTTGCCCCAGTGTGAGCGCTTCCATCACTTCGTCTAGCGTTCCGAAACCTCCGGGCAGGGCAATATAGGCATCAACCATTTTGCTGATAATCACTTTTCTGTCAGACATGTTTTTTGATGTAATCATTTGTTCAACCTGTGGATGTTCCACTTCTACATGGCGTAAAAATCCTGGAATCACGCCGATAACTTCAGCTTTTTCTGCCAGCATAGCATCTGCTATCGTCCTCATCATGCCGGTTTTTCCTCCGCCAAATACAATACCGATGTTTCGTCGAGCCAAATATTTTCCCAGCTTGTGTGCTTCTTTACGATAGATTTCATCAAATCCGATACTTGCACCACAAAAAATTGCAATTCGCTTCATTTTTTCAAATCGTTTATGAGTTTTAACAATGATTTTTATATTCAAAATAATTATGCGAAATTTACGCAAAATATTTTAGAATTAATCTCAAGCATGAAAAAAGGGAAATTCATCGTGTTCGAAGGTATAGACGGATCGGGAAAATCAACCATCAGTAATATGCTGTATGAAAAGCTAAACGAACAAACCGGAAACATATATAAAACTTTTGAACCTACCGATAGTCCGATAGGTTCTGTGATAAAAAATATACTGAATAAACGAATTGTTTCCGATGACAAAACCATCGGTGCGCTTTTTTTGGCAGATCGTTTGGATCATATTCAAAATCCGGTGACCGGAATGCTAAATTATTTGGAAAAAGGTGTGCATGTTATTTCAGATAGATATTACTATTCGTCTTATGCCTATCACGTGCCAATGCTCTCAATGGATTGGGTTATACGAGCCAACAGTGTTTGTGCCGATTTGCTCAGACCCGATGTGGTTTTCTTTTTTGATATTTCAGTTGATGAAAGCATGAGAAGATTAAATGCATCCAGAAAATTTCATGATTTGTTTGAAACCCGTGAAAAAATGGAGCAAGTTTCCAAAAATTATAAAAAAGCCATTGAAAGAGAAGGTAAAAAAGATAATGTGATTATCATTGACGGACATAAGAGAGTAGATGAAATTTTTGACGAAGTATGGAAAATCACAGCAAAACTTATTGAAATCGGAATAAATTAGTTTTTTATGAAATTCTTAAAAAAATTTCATAAATCAAGTGAGAAATAATACCTTTGCAACTCGATAAAACAAAAGCATAAATGAAGATTTCATACAATTGGATAAAACAGTTCATCAACATTGATTGGGACGCAGAAAAGACAGGCGAGCTGTTAACAGACCTCGGATTGGAAGTAGAAGGGATAGAACAATATGAAAACTTAAAAGGCGGTTTAGAAGGTGTGATAGCCGGAAAAGTGTTAGAAGTGACAAAACATCCAAATGCCGATAAGCTGTCTGTTACCAAGGTTGACTTGGGCGATGGCAATCCTGTTCAGATTGTCTGTGGAGCGCCCAATGTGGCTGCAGGACAAATTGTGCCTGTGGCTACGCTTGGAACGATTTTGTATGATGAGAAAGGAGCGGAATTTAAAATAAAAAAAAGTAAAATTCGCGGCGAAGAAAGTTTTGGAATGATTTGCGCCGAAGATGAATTGGGCTTGGGCGATGCGCATGACGGGATTATGGTTTTTGATGAGACTGTTCCCGTAGGGAAGCCCGCTAAAGAAATTTTTGAAATTTATAAAGATGAAATTTTTGAGATAGGCCTTACACCAAATAGAGCCGATGCCATGAGCCATATGGGTGTTGCTCGTGATTTGAAAGCGGGACTTAACCGTCTGGATATAGATGTGATGTTTGATACACCGTCCGTTTCAAAATTCCATATTGATACAAAAACGCGCCCCATACAAATACTTGTGGAAGACAATGAAAAATGTCCGAGATATGCCGGAATTTTTATTAAGAATATAAAAATCAAAGCTTCTCCGGATTGGATTCAAAATAAACTTCGTGCAATAGGCATGAAACCGATTAACAATATTGTAGATATTACAAATTACGTGATGTATGAATTGGGGCAACCTTTGCACGCTTTTGATGCCGATAAGATTCAAGGACAGAAAATTGTTGTCAAAACAGCAAAAAAAGGAGCGAAAATTACAACACTCGATGGAGTGGAAAGAAAATTGCATCAAGATGATTTGATTATATATAATGAAAAAGAACCTATGGCGATTGCCGGTGTTTTTGGAGGAATTGATTCGGGAGTGACTGAAGACACGAAAAATATTTTTATCGAATCAGCCTATTTTAATCCGGTAAGTGTCAGAAAAACAGCCAAAAGACACGGTTTAAACACAGATTCGTCTTTCAGATTTGAACGCGGTATAGATCCTGAAATCACAGATTATGCCTTGAAAAGAGCGGTCATTTTGATTGAGGAATATGCTGAAGCAGAAATGATTACGGATATTATTGATATCAATCCGAATAAAGTTAAGCCGCAACAAATATTCTTGAGTTATGACTATTTGAATACGCTTGTGGGAAATTCAATAGAAAAAAATGTTATCAAAAATATTTTAGCCTCGTTGGAGATTAAAATCAATTCTGAAACCGATCAAGGATTGAATTTAACCATTCCTCCATAT
Source organism: uncultured Flavobacteriaceae bacterium (assembly GCA_964489245.1). Lineage (GTDB taxonomy): Bacteria > Bacteroidota > Bacteroidia > Flavobacteriales > Flavobacteriaceae > CAZAXU01. The sequence goes on along the minus strand of CAZAXU010000012.1, from coordinate 34,752 downwards.
AGAGTAGATGTAACACGTCCGGCGGATGTTGTTGAAGAAATCTTAAGAGTTTATGGCTATAACAATATTGAATTTTCTACCAAAATCAATGCAAGTATTGAACCATCCGATAAGTTCGCCTCTTATAAATTGGAAAATATCGTAGCAGATCAATTCAGATCTCAGGGTTTTACCGAAATCATGTCGAATTCTTTAACCAGTCCGAAATATGTGGATGCTTCAGGAGATATAAACGCCAAGCATACCGTGAAAATATTAAATCCGCTCAGTCAGGATTTGTCTGTTTTAAGACAATCGATTCTATTCAGCGGAATGGAAAGCATTGTCTATAATCTTAATAGAAAAAAACACAATCTGAAATTCTATGAATTCGGAAAAGTCTATGCACAATATGCAGAAGGAAAATATGGAGAAGAAAAGCATTTAGGCGTTTTTATTACCGGAAAAACACATGAAGAAAACTGGATATTGCCACAACAAAAAACCAATTTCTATTATCTGAAAGCGCATATTGAAGCGATTCTGGAACGCTTTGGCATTAACAATTATAAAATTAAACCGGGAGAATCCAAAGATTTATCCGAGACAATTGTCTATGAAGCGGGCAAGAAAAAACTAGTGGAAGTGGGAAGTGTAAATAAGAAAGTTTTGAAGTTGTTCGGACTTAATACGCCGGTCTATTTTGCCGATATTTTTTGGGAAATTTTGCAAGAAGAAATCAGAAAGAACGCCGATAATAAATTCAAAGAAATTGCCAAATTCCCCAGTGTAAGACGAGATTTGGCTTTGGAACTCAAACAAAATATCCAATTCAAAGACTTGTATGATTTAGCCTTTGATACGGAGAAGAAACTCCTGATCGGAGTTGATTTGTTTGATGTCTATGAAGGAGAAAAAATTGAGAAAGGCAAAAAATCTTATGCAATGAGTTTTATACTTCAAGACAGATTCAAGACGCTGAATGACAAGCAAATAGACAAATCTATAAACAAGATTTTTCAAGCCTTTGAGAAGAATTTTGATGCAAAATTAAGAAAATAACATCAACAATATCAGCATAAAAACTCAAAAAAAGTTTGTGCTGTAAATTGCTTACAAATCTCGATTGATAACTCCTAACCAAGCATCGATGAGTAGTAGAAAAAAAGCCGCATTTGCCACACTCGGTTGCAAACTGAATTTTTCAGAAACCTCGATTATTTCACGAAAAGTGAAACAGGCGGGATTTGATAAGGCGGATTTTAGTGAAAAAGCAGATTTATACGTGATCAATACTTGCACGGTGACAGATAATGCCGATAAAAAGTTTAAACAGTATGTCAAGCAAGCCTTAAGGCAGAATCCGACGGCTATGGTGGTGGCAATTGGTTGCTATGCACAGCTAAGTCCTGAAAAATTAGCTGATATAGAAGGCGTGGATATGGTTCTGGGAATTGAAGAAAAATTCAGCTTGCCACAATATTTGGATAATTTGACCAAAAAACCGCAAACTGAGATTCATTCTTGTGAGGTTGAGCGTTCAACGGCTTTTTTCAGCGCCTATTCCATGGGAGACAGAACCCGCTCATTTTTGAAAATTCAAGATGGCTGCGACTATCCGTGCACCTATTGCACGATTCCAATGGCAAGAGGAAAAGGCAGAAATACTACAATTGAAGAAGTGGTGAAAAATGCGGAAGATATTGCTAAAAACGGGATTAAAGAAATTGTGATTACAGGCGTGAATATCGGTACTTTTATTGATGATTCCGGAGAGATTGAAAAAACTTTCTATGACTTGATCCAAGCTTTGGACAAGGTGAAAGGCATTGAACGATATAGAATTTCATCTATAGAACCAAATTTACTGACAGACGAAATCATTGAATTTGTGGCAAAATCAGATAAGTTTGTGCCGCATTTTCATATTCCGTTGCAAAGCGGAAGCAATGAGTTGCTCAAGAAAATGAAACGAAGATATTTGCGAGAACTTTATGAAGAAAAAATAAACAAAATAAAACATTTGATGCCTGATGCTGCAATTGGCGTTGATGTAATCGTTGGTTTTCCCGGAGAAACGGATGCATTGTTTTTAGAAACCTATCATTTTCTCAATGAGTTGGATGTTGCTTATTTTCATGTGTTTACTTATTCTGAGAGACCCAATACTGAAGCTGTTCTGATGAAAGGAGTAGTGCCGAAAGCCTTACGAAATAAACGCGGTAAAATGTTGCGAGGTCTATCTGCCAAGAAACAGATGGTCTTTTATCAATCTCAATTGGATAAAAATAAAAAAGTACTATTTGAAAAGGCAGAAAAAGAAAATCAAATGTTCGGCTTTACGGAAAATTATATAAAGGTTACTTTTCCGTTTGATAAGAAATTGATTAATACCGTTCAAAATGTTACGTTAAAAGAGATTGATAAGCAAGGAAATATGTTGGTTGAAATCTTCTGATTTTTGCTTATCTTTGAGTAGCGGTAAATTATAGTGATGTCTAAGATTCCCGTCTATATGATGCCCGGATTGGGCGCAAATCCATCCATATTTGAATATATCAAATTGCCGGATAAGTATGAAATTTATTGGATGCATTGGATTATTCCCGAGCAGGATGAAAAACTACCGGATTATGTAAGCAGGTTGATGCTGCAAATCAAGCATGAGCAACCGGTTCTTCTAGGAGTATCATTTGGTGGAATTGTGATACAAGAAATAGCCAAACAAATGGCTGTTAGAAAATTAGTCCTGATTTCTACAGTCAAAACCCATCGAGAATTTCCTGATTTTTTTGAAAAAGCTTTGCGCTATAAACTATATAAGTTTTTCCCGTCGCGTGCATTATCTTATGTAGATTTATTGGAGAAAGTGGCATTTATAAAGTCTTTTAAACAAAAAATGAAACTTTATCAAAAATATATGGATGTCAATGAGCCGCGATATGTTGATTGGGCAATCAAAGCCGTCTTGCATTGGCAGCAAGAAGTGCCCCCAAAAGAATTTGTGCATATTCATGGCGATAAAGATTTGGTTTTTCCTTTTAAGAAAATAAAATCTCCTGTTGTTAAAATAGAAGGAGGCACGCATGCCATGATTGTTTACAGGTTCAGATGGTTTAACCGGAAGTTGCCCGAATTGATTGAAGGAATATAAATATTTATTTACAATATCAAATCTAAAATATCCATTTTTTATTTGTGCATTCGTGGCAATAAAACATAAAAAATATTAAGATGAAAAAATTGATTATTATACGTCATGGAAAAGCAACACAAGAGCTCATGCCTGATAAAAAACGACATTTGATAAAAAAGGGAATTAAACGCACCGAAAAAACAGTCCGGTCACTGATTGAATTTGGCATCGTTCCGGATTTGATTATTTCCAGTCCGGCAATGCGAGCATATCAAACAGCGGAGATTGTGGCAAAAGCCTATCGATATCCGGAAAATAAAATTGAAATTAACAAGCATTTCTATTTTTATCCTGATGAAATCATTATGAATCAAATCTATGCTCTTCCGCAGACAATTGAAACGGCTTTTATTTTTGGACATAATCCTTCATGGACGGATATTGCAGATGAATTTGCTCATATGGATATTTGGCACTTGCCAACCAGCGGAGCCTTTGGCGTTTCTTTTGATACGAACAATTGGACAGAGATTGAGTCTGCAACGAAAAAAGACTTGTTTTTTATAGATCCGAGAACTGATGCAAAAAATTAACGGCTAATCAATACGCTTAATTCTGCTTTTAACAGTTTGGTGAATTTCTCCGTCAAAGTTAAGATTGGTGATTTCAAAGTAAATCTCGGCAATATGTTTTTGCCTGTAAATAATTTTTCCTTGACGATAGTAATCGGTGTTGAAAGCATATCTACCGATTTGTCCGTTGTACTCGGTTTCCGTTAAATCGATTAGCTTGATTTGTTCAATTTTAATGCTGTCAGCCTTAACATTTCCGATTTTATTCAGTTTTTCAGAAATTTTTTCGTCGGGTCTGACAAATAGTCTGTTGGCATATTTCAGTGCATATTCCTTCATATCCTGTTGTGTGCTGTCTTTGTGAACCAAGGAAGCAATGTCATAGATTTGTTGTAGTTTTTGTTTACTGATATCATTCAGATATGCATCGGTTATTCTTTTGGTTGCATTGAGCACTTTTCTTTTGGAATTAGCAGATTTTTTTACAGGAGAATTGCCAAAAGATTTTTTTTTGGCAAAGCTTTTCTTTGCTTTAGATTGCGTCAGACCTTTATCAACGTTTTTTTTGATTCGTTTTTCTTCAATTGATTCTTCTTTTGTTTCCATTGGTTTCTCAATTTCATCTTCAGACTTTTCAATCTTGGCATTGGGAACGCTTTTTTCTTTCTGAAGAGATTTCGGATGGTCAGAAGCACAAGCTGATAATAATATAATTGATAATGATATGTATAATAGTTTTTTCATGGGTTTACTTTAAACCGTAATTTAAATATCTTATTGTTTTTACGTTCAATTTCAAGAATTTCGATATTTCTCAAAATACTTGTCGGAACGGTCAGTTGATAGATGAAATCATCCTTGCTGTAAATTTCCACCCCTTTATTTTTTCCAAACCATTGTTGATAGATAACAGCTTCATCATCAATTAGCATTCTCAGTTTGTCTCGTCTTTTCTGCCAATCTTTGGTTTGTGTGTTGGAAAAATAGCGAAGCATCAAAGAATAAAAATCGGTTTCCAAAATAATTTCTTCTTGATATTCATTCAACTCAATATTCCGATTGATGGTTTTTTCTTTATAATAGGGCGAAATAATTCGCAAGTTAATTTGATGTTGTTTCGTATGAAATTCGACACAATTATTTTTATCCGTATGTAAAACCCTTTCTGTTTCTTGATTCATTTTGACAAAAATTTTAACGGTTTCTTCAATTGGGTTTAGGTTTTCATCAACAAAGCATAGCTTTATATTCTTATCTGTTGTTCTACTCAGCACAAACCCCAAAATCAAAGTCAGCGCAATTAAGCTTGTGAAGAATACATAGATTCCGGATGTTTTCGGATTTTTCCAAGACCGGTTTTTCAGTGTTTTGGAATTTTGTTGTAAAAAATTAGCCCAATCTGAATATCCCGCATATTCAGACAGCAAATTTAGCATATCTATACGAGGCAATTTTTGTATATCGTTTCTAAAATAATTGTAAAACCATTTTTCACTGACGCGGGCTTTTACTTTTTGCAATAAATCTTCTTGAAATTTGATGATATCATCTCCTTTCCATTGAGAAATATCGGGAGAAAGGGCAGAATTATCTTGCAAAAAAGTCGAGGCAACTTTTTGTTTCAATAATTCAAATGATATTTTTTCTTTTTCAGTCAAACTCGTTATTCGCTGATTTTTAATAAGTTATATTTTTCAAGTAAAATACAATTCATTTACAAGCATACTACAACAAGCATGCCGAATTCGGCAGTATGTTTGTGTAGTGTTTCACATAGTTGAATGCAATTTACATAAAAACTAATAAAAAATAAACATTATGAAAACAAAGAAAAAATTATTGATGCTAATTTTATTTACGGGTATATTATTTTCCTGTGAAAACCAGAAGAATCTGAATAATCCTCCACACTCCGGAAAAGATAAGCTTATATCGCCGCCACAACAATCGGAAGTAAAAAAAGACTATAAAGAAGAAATTATGGAAGTAGATGCATCTCGACCGGTTAGGAGAAAACCGGTACATAATTTGTTAAAACACAAAGTATCAGAAGAAAAATTCTGCCAAGAGCCGGTTTTTCATCAGCCGGAGGTGCACAATACCAACGAATATGATTATATACAAGACAATGACTATAGGTCTGCTGTTCAGCATCCGTTATCTACTTTTTCAATTGATGTGGATAATGCATCATATTCCATTGTTAGACAATATCTGTCCGGAGGAAATCTGCCTCCGAAAGATGCCGTCAGAATAGAAGAAATGATTAATTATTTTGACTATGATTATAAGCAACCGAACGGGAAACATCCTTTTAGTGTTTATACGGAAATAGCCAATGCTCCTTGGAATGAAAAACATCAATTGGTGATGATCGGCATTAAAGGAAAAGATTTGGACTATGATAATCTAAAACCGAGCAATTTGGTTTTTTTGATTGACACATCCGGTTCTATGAGTTACGATAACAAATTGCCGTTATTAAAAAAAGCTTTTAAGGTCTTGATAGACAACCTCCCCAAAAATAGTATGGTGTCTATTGTTGCTTATGCAGGAAGTGCCGGTGTGGTTTTATCTCCCACGGAGGTAACGGAAAAAAATAAGATTATAAAGGCACTCAACAGATTGGAATCAGGAGGAAGCACTGCAGGTGGGGCAGGAATCAGATTGGCGTATAAAATTGCATTGAAAAACTATATAAGCAACGGAAATAATCGTGTGATTTTAGCAACAGATGGCGATTTTAATGTGGGAGTGAGTTCCACATCAGAACTTGTAAGAACCATCAAAAAAGAGAAAGAAAATGATATTTATTTGAGCATTCTCGGATTTGGAATGGGAAATTATAAAGACGGACGTATGGAGCAAATCAGCAATGCGGGTAATGGAAACTATTTCTATATTGACAATTATACGGAAGCAAAAAAAGTGTTTCAAAAAGATTTGCTTGCCAATATGTTCACTATTGCCAAAGATGTGAAGATACAAGTGGAATTTAACCCTAAAAAAGTTAAAGGATATCGCCTGATAGGCTATGTGAATAGGAAAATGGCAGCAGAGGATTTCAATGATGATAAAAAAGATGCGGGAGAATTAGGTCCCGGGCATAAAGTTACGGCGCTTTATGAAATTATTCCCGCTTTGTCAAATGAAGTTCTGCAGCAACATGACAGACTAAAATATCAGACAACAAAAACAATAGAGAATTCAAATGAATTGATGACTTTGAAATTGCGTTATAAACCAATCAAAAGCAATAAAAGTAAACTGATTCAAATTCCGATAAAAGCACGAAATAACAAGTGGATAAATGCAAGCAAAGATTTCCGTTTTGCTGCATCGGTTGCCGGATTTGGCATGTTGCTGCGCGACTCAAAATATAAAGAGAACATAAGTGTTGACTTGGTCAAGAAATTGGCTTATCAAACAAAATCTTATGTGGATAGTTACAAAAACGAATTCATCACCTTGATAGATAAATATGAAATGCTAAGTAAGGATGTGACAACTGATAACGGAATAAAAAGAATTGAATAAAAACAATAATCATGAAAACAAAAAAATCAAAAAAAGCAGATTTGAACAATTATACTTCGACTTTTTTTCTTCTGGGTTTAGTGCTTACACTTTTCATTAGCTGGAAACTTATTGATTTAAAAACCTATGTAGAAGATGTGGATATTGAAGCCTGCCCCGCAGTTGGTAAAAAAGAAGATGAAATATTCACGTTTAAACATGAAAAAATCAAAGAGAAAATCAAGAAACGAAAAAGAGAAACGGCAAGCTTGAATATCAAAAAAGATGATGATAAAGTGAAGGAAGATATATTAAAAGCGACGGATATCGGAGACGATGATCCCATCAAAAAAGCAGATTCCATTCAAGTGGATGATGATCCCATTCCTATCGATATTCCGGTTGATTTTAAATTGGTAGAAGAAATTCCTGTTTATCCGGGTTGTGAAGGAAAGAAGGGAACAGCGCTAAGAAAATGTATGAACGATAAAATCATGCGTTTTGTGGGCAAGAATTTCAATAAAGATTTAGCCGGTGATTTGGGTCTGTCGGGAGAAAAGGTGAAAATTTATACTCAATTTACGATTGACAAAGACGGGAAAATTGTCAACGTAAAATCTCGTTCAAAATATAAGGCTTTACAAGAAGAAGCAAAGAGGGTGGTTAAAATGTTTCCTGAGATGAAACCCGGACGTCAACACGGCATGAAAGTTAAAGTGACTTATAATTTGCCGATAATATTTAGGGTGGAATAATATTTCTCAAGCTTGAAAAATTTCAGTTGCTTGTTGACATGAGTCTGTAGAGCAATCCTGTGTCGAGATGCCGATAGTGTTTTATCTAAATTCTCGACACTTTTTTTTACAGAAAATGCTTAGGTTAATATCTCATCACGGCAGCATTGATGTTCATGCCGGCACCAACAGAAGCCAACATGATTAAATCACCTTTATGCAGTTCTTGATTTTCAAGATCGCCACGACGCACCATGTCCATCAAAGTTGGAATGGTTGCCACGGAACTATTACCTAGTTTTTGAATGTTCATCGGCATGATATATTCAGGCATTGTTTTTTTGTATAACCTATAAAAACGACGAACAATTTGTTCATCCATTTTTTCATTTGCTTGGTGAATAAAAATCTTTTTCAGCTTGTCAATTTCATACCCGCTTTTATCCATGGCAGCTTTCATGGCTGCAGGAACTTCGGTAAGAGCGTATTCATAGATTTTATGCCCTTGCATTCTGATGAACTTTGCTTTTGGATTGAAATTCGGATTAAAAGATTTATCGTTGTATAGGAAACCTGCCTGAGGATGTGCATGAGAGACGGTTTTGTATGAGAGCATTCCACTACCTCCTTTTTCTTCGTTGAGTTTGACAATCACTACTCCTGCGCCGTCGGCAAATATCATGGCATCTCTATCATATGGATCAATTACACGAGACAAGGCTTCAACACCGATAATCATAGCATATTTGGCATCGCCGGCTTTCATCAATTGATTGGCTGTGATCAGACCTTGCAACCAGCCAGGACATCCAAAGATGATATCATAGGCAACAGCTTTGGGGTTGGAAAGTTTTAGTCCGTCTTTTATTCTGGAAGCCACTGCAGGCATAAAATCAGAGAAATAATTTCCTTTTTCAACATCTCCGAAATTTGTAGCGGCAATGATATAATCCAAATCTTCGGGGTCGATACCGGAATCGTTCAGTGCACGTTGTGCGGCAATGATGCCCATTTCAGAAGCAATCATGTCATCATTCATCCAACGACGTTCTTCAATGCCCGTGATGGCTTTGAATTTTTCAATGATAATTTCATTGGGTGTTTCGATTCTTTTGCGCTCCGCATCATAGAATTCCCAATTTAAAAAATATGAATTTGGAATAATATTTTCAGGGACGTAACTTCCTATTCCGATGATTTCTGCTTTAACTCTAGGCATAATTCAAAATTTGGGGACAAAATTAAATAAAAAAGTATGTGAACAAACGAATTAATGAAAAAAATATATAAAATCTTGTATAATACTGATTAATAGGGATTAAACTTTATTCTGTTATATATGATTCTATCGGATTACAAGTGCAATGCAAATTTCTGTCGCCAAAGGCGTCATCTACACGGCTTACAGCAGGCCAAAACTTGTTTTCTTTGATATAATCTAGCGGAAAAGCCGCTTTTTTTCGGGTGTATTTGTGAAACCATACATCTGATGTGAGCATTTCCTCGGTATGAGGTGCATTTTTCAAAGGATTATCCATGTCTTCAGGATTCACTTCTTGAATTTCGTTCCAAATGGAAATCATGGCATTTGCAAATCTGTCCAGCTCTTGTTTGCTTTCACTTTCCGTGGGTTCAATCATCAAAGTATCATGAACGGGAAAAGAAACCGTAGGAGCGTGATAGCCGTAGTCCATCAAGCGTTTGGCAATATCTAAAACAGAAATACCTTTTTCTTTGAACGGGCGGCAATCTGCAATGAATTCATGCGCGGCTCTTCCACGCTCTCCTTTGTAGAGAACAGGATAAAAATCCTTTAATAAATATTCTAAATAGTTGGCATTTAAAATGGCATATTCAGTGGCTTTTTTCAATCCTTCGGCTCCTGAAAGTCTGATATAGGCATAAGAAATCAAGCTAACCAAAACCGATCCGTATGGAGCCGCCGCTACGGCATTTCCAAATTTTCCGCCGGTTTCAACAAAAGGATGAGCGGGCAAGAAATCTGCTAAGTGTTTTTTCACGGCAATCGGACCGACTCCGGGTCCGCCACCGCCATGCGGAATGGCAAAGGTTTTGTGTAGGTTTAAATGACAAACGTCTGCACCAATCATGCCCGGATTGGTCAATCCTACTTGTGCATTCATGTTGGCACCGTCCATATAAACCTGTCCGCCGTTTTTGTGAATAATATCTGTCATTTCTTTGATGGCAGACTCAAATACGCCGTGTGTAGAAGGATAAGTGACCATAAAGACAGACAATGTGTCTTTGTATTGCTCTGCTTTTTCACGTAAATCATTCACGTCTATATTTCCTTCGTCAGTGGTTTTGACCACAACAACCTTGTGCCCCGCCATTACGGCAGAAGCGGGATTGGTTCCGTGTGCAGAAGCGGGAATCAATGCAATATTTCTTTGTGTCTCACCACGACTTTCATGATAGTTTTTCACAGCCGTTAAACCTGCATATTCTCCGGCAGCACCGGAATTGGGTTGTAGGCTTACGGCATCCAGTCCCGTTATTTCAGACAAATAGTTTTCAAGATTATCAATCATCTTTTGATAGCCTTTCACTTGGTTTTTGGGCACAAAAGGATGAATGTTGTTCCACTGGTTCCAACTGATTGGGAATAGTTCTGTGGCTGCATTGAGTTTCATGGTACAAGATCCCAATGGAATCATGGATTGTGTCAGTGATAAATCTTTGCGTTCCAGTTTTTTGATGTAGCGCATCATTTCGGTTTCGGAATGATAGGAATTAAAAACATCTTGTTGCATAAAATCGTCCTTTCGGAGTAAATTTTCAGGAATCACATCGTAGTTATCGACATATTTTGGTAATTCTCCGTTTTTAGCAAAAACGGATAAAATATTTTTTACATCTTGTTCCGTAGTATTTTCATCAACTGAAATTCCTACGAGATTATCGCTTAAGAAATAATTCAGGTTGATTTGTTTTGCTTCGGCTTTTTGTTTGATTTCGTTTGGATTGGCTTTAACCAAGAGACTGTCAAAAAATATTTCATGAACCTGTTCGTAGCCCAAATTTTTCAATCCGGAGTCTATTTTTTTTGCTTGATTGTGAATATGTTCTGCAATTTCTTTCAGTCCTTTTGGTCCGTGATAAACAGCATACATACCTGAAAGCACGGCAAGCAAAACCTGTGCCGTGCAGATATTTGAAGTTGCTTTGTCTCTTTTGATATGTTGCTCACGAGTTTGCAATGCCATACGCAAAGCTTTTTTTCCTTGTGTGTCAACAGAAACGCCTATAATTCTTCCGGGAATATGTCTTTTATAATCTTCTCTAGTGGCAAAATATCCGGCGTGTGGTCCACCGTAGCCCAAGGGTAGTCCAAAACGTTGCGTGGAGCCAATCACTGCGTCTGCATCCCAATGTCCGGGGGGAGAGAGCAAAACCAAGCTCATCAAATCGGCAGCAACGGCAACTTTAATATTTTGTGCATGTGCCTTTTGAACAAATTCACTAAAATTGACCACTTTTCCGTGTTTCATCGGATATTGCACCAGTGCGCCAAAAAAGCTGTCGTCAAATTCAATTTGATTAAAAATGCCGTAAACCAATTTAATGCCTAAGGTTTTGGCACGTGTTTCCAGTACGGCAATGGTTTGCGGCAAAACATTTACACCGACAAAAAAATTGTTAACACCTGCTTTTTTTTGTTTTCGATCACGCAGATTGAAAAACATGCCCATGGCTTCTGCGGCAGCAGTTGCTTCATCCAATAGAGAAGCATTCGCCAAATCCATGCCGGTTAGTTCTGTCAGCATGGTTTGATAGTTTAGCAATGCTTCCAATCTCCCCTGTGAGATTTCGGCTTGATAGGGTGTGTATGAGGTATACCAACTCGGATTTTCCAAAACGTTTCGTTGAATGACACCGGGCATGGTAGAACTGTAATATCCAAGTCCGATGAATGAACGATACAACTTGTTTTGATTCGCCAAATTTTGAATATGTTCCATATATTCTTGTTCGCTCATTTTTGGAGGAAGTTTCAAATTTTCCTTTAATCGGATATTGTCAGGAATGGTTTCATAAATCAGTTGTTCCATATTTTTAACACCGATGGTTTGAAACATTTCTTTTGTTTCATGAGGACGTGGACCAAGGTGACGGTAGATGAATGAATTTGTTTTCATTTGTATGAAAGGCTTAAAATTTTTCAGCTGTTTTTTCAATAATTTTGATAATCAAATCTCTGGCTTTGAGCATGGACGCAATCGGAACAAATTCATAGGGACCATGAAAATTAAGTCCTCCGGCAAAGATATTCGGGCAAGGCAATCCTTTAAAAGAAAGTTGTGCACCGTCGGTTCCGCCACGGATGGCTTTTATCAAGGGTTTAATGCCCAAATCTATCATGGCTTCTTCTGCAATATCGATAACATGTTTCACGGGTTCCACTTTTTCTCTCATATTGTAGTATTGATCTTTGAGTTCAAGTTCAATAGTTCCTTTTCCATATTTTTCATTGAGCTGATCCGTGACTTTTTGGAAGAAGACTTTTCGTTCTTCAAAAATTTTTCTATCGTGGTCTCTGATAATATAGTTAAGCTCTGTCAATTCCACATCACCTTTCATATTGTGCAGATGATAGAACCCTTCATATTTTTCAGTTGTTTGAGGTGTTTCATTTTTTGGAAATCGACTGATAAAGTCTGCGGCAATTAGCATGGAGTTAATCATTTTGTCTTTGGCATATCCCGGGTGTACGCTTTTTCCGTTGATTTTCACTTTGGCACCGGCAGCATTAAAATTTTCATATTCCAGTTCTCCCACCTCAGACCCATCCATGGTATAAGCCCATTCAGCGCCAAATTTTTTCACATCAAATTTGTCTGCTCCCATACCGATTTCTTCATCGGGATTGAAACCTACTCTAATTTTTCCGTGTTTGATTTCGGGATGTTGGATTAAATAGTCCATAGCGTCCACAATCTCGGCAACTCCGGCTTTATCATCTGCACCCAACAAAGAGTTTCCGTCGGTGTGAATAATGGTTTCTCCTACATATTTTTTAAGTTCCGGAAAATAACTCGGAGATAATATCAGGTTCTTTTCTTTGTTGAGAACGATATCACTTCCATCATAATTTTCAATAAATTGCGGGTTTACGTTTGCGCCGCTATAATCCGGAGCAGTATCATAATGTGCAATAAAACCTATAGTAGGAACTTGATGTTGGATATTTGAAGGAAGTGTGGCATAGACATAACCGAAATCGTCAATTTCGACATCTTGCATGCCTATTGCTTCTAAGTCTTCTTTTAGAACTTTGGCAATATTCCATTGTTTGTCCGTACTCGGCGTTTTTGTAGATTCAGGATCTGATTGTGAATCTATTTTGATATATTTTATAAATCGTTCAATAATTTTTTCCATGATAAATAATTTTGATTCAAAAGTATGATTTGATAATGTATATAAAAATGTAAAATGTCATTATTTGACTGCAATAGCGGAAATTTCCACTTGCACGTCTTTAGGTAGTTTTGCCACTTGCACGGTTTCTCTGGCAGGAGGCGTTTTTCCTTTGAAATATCCGGCATAAATTTCGTTTACAACAGGAAAATCATCCATGTTTTTCAAAAAGATTGAAGTTTTGACAACATTGTTGAAATTCATTTTTGCCTCTTCAAGAATAGCCCTCAAATTTTCCAGCACGAGGTGTGTTGCCAGCTCGATATCATCTGTGATGAGCTCATTTGTAAGTGCATTCATCGGAATTTGTCCGGAAATAAAAAGAATAGCACCGGTTTGTATGGCTTGACTATACGGTCCTATTGGGGCAGGGGCATTATTGGATGTTATTTGTTCTTTCATCGGTTTGAATTTTTAGATTTTTTTTAAACTGTATCGACTTTTTAATGCATTCATTTTGCATCAAAATAATTAGACGTAAAAGTAAGGAATTTCTTTTTATTCGTGATGTTTTTTTGAAGCTTATACAAACATTTTTCAGATTATTTCTGAGTTTGGAGTAAAAGGATTATGTCATATCAAAGAAAAATTTTTTAATTTGCTCAAAAAGTCCGATTTTTGAAGATTATTTGAATATGAATTTTAGATTTATTGAATGGCAAAGAAAGTAAGCAAAAAAAAGAAAAAGGTAATTTCCAAACCCGATTTGAAGATCAATGATAAGAACAAACTTATTTTGGGTTATGTTTTTTTGTTTGTAGGCTTTTTGGTGTTTGCGGCTATCGTTTCCTATTTTTTCCATTGGAAATTTGATCAGAGCAATCTGGATTTGAGACTGACGGGTAAGCCTGCAAAAAATTTCATAGGAAAAGTTGGAGCAATTATAGGAAATATGTTGGTATATAAAGGTTTCGGTGTTTTTTCAATTATTATTCCGTTGCTGACAATGCTTTCCGGTTTGTATATTATTTTGAAAAAATCGTTTTTTCAACACTTTAAAAAATGGCTTTGGGGATTCATTTATATGTATTTTGGAGCGTTTTTTTTAGCGTTGGTATTTCCCGAAAACTATTTATGGAGCGGCTTGTTCGGTAGAGAATTGAGTATGATATCAATACAATTTTTAGGAAAGGTAGGTGCGATTATATTGCTGATTTTCATGCTGTTAACGGTGTTGAGCATTAAGTTGGGACTGGATGCCGAAAAAATTACTGAATTTTTTAAGCGAGCACCAAAAGAAGATATGACGGAGGATGAGAAGATGAATAATCAAGTTCTTGACGAATCGATTATTTCATCGGATAAACCGAAAAATATTGATATTGTTGAGTCGGATAATAAAATCGTGCATGGTGACGAGATATCAGAAGAAGAAATCTCTTCTGAACCTAAAGAATCTAAGCCTGGTCTCAAAGAAAATAAGGATGCAGGATTTCATGTGGAGGTTGCTGAAGATGAGGAAATTGTTGAAAAGGCGGAAACTTTGGTCGAAAAATTCGGACATTTTGACCCCACTTTAGATCTTTCAGGTTATAAGTTTCCCACTTTTGATCTTTTGAAAGATTATGGTTCAACTGAAATCACATACAACGAGAATGAACTCAAGCAAAATAAAGACAGGATTGTTAAAACACTGTTAGATTTTAAAATTAAGATTTCAAAAATTGATGTAGTTGTGGGCCCTTCGGTGACCTTATATGAGATTATTCCGGAAGCAGGTGTAAGAATCTCAAAGATAAAAAATTTGGAAGACGATATAGCGCTATCGTTGAGCGCCTTGGGTATCCGAATTATTGCGCCTATGCCGGGGAAAGGCACTATTGGCATAGAAGTTCCCAACAAGATTAGGAAAATTGTTCCGATGCGTTCCGTGCTGCAATCAAAGAAATTTCAAGAAGCAGAAATGGAATTGCCGGTGGCTATCGGAAAAAATATTTCAAATGAAACCTTTGTTTTTGATTTGACCAAAATGCCGCATCTTTTGGTGGCCGGAGCCACAGGGCAAGGAAAATCAGTAGGAATCAATGCAATTCTGACATCACTGTTGTATAAAAAACATCCGGCAGAACTCAAATTTGTTTTGGTGGATCCAAAAAAAGTCGAGTTGACCTTATACAATAGAATAGAAAGACATTTTTTGGCAAAACTTCCCGATGAAGAAGAAGTGATTATCACTGATACCAGCAAAGTAGTCAAAACGCTCAATTCTTTGTCTAAAGAAATGGATATGCGTTATGATTTATTGAAAGATGCAATGGTTCGAAATATCAAGGAGTATAATGCAAAATTCAAAAAAAGACAACTCAACCCGGAGAAAGGGCATCGTTTTTTGCCCTATATTGTTTTGGTGGTTGATGAATTTGCAGATTTGATTATGACCGCAGGAAAAGAAGTGGAGTTGCCCATTGCCAGGATTGCGCAGTTGGCAAGAGCTGTGGGAATCCATTTGATTGTAGCTACACAACGCCCCTCGGTGAATATTATCACGGGAATTATCAAGGCAAATTTTCCTGCACGAATTGCTTTTATGGTGACTTCTAAAATTGATTCCAGAACCATTTTGGATACCGGAGGAGCAGATAGGTTGATTGGAAAAGGAGATATGCTGATTTCCACCGGAAATGATTTGGTCAGGCTGCAATGTGCCTTTGTGGATACACCGGAAGTTGAAAATATCACAGACTATATCGGATCACAACGTGCTTATCCAACAGCATTCCATCTTCCTGAAGTAGAGGATGAAAATAGTGGCACAGGTTTTGATGACTCTATAGAAGACAGAGATGAACTCTTTAAGGATGCCGCATATATTTTGGTGGGCGCCCAACAAGGGTCAGCATCGCTGTTGCAACGCAAATTGAAATTGGGTTATAACAGAGCCGGAAGAATTATCGATCAGTTGGAAGCTGCCGGAATTGTAGGTCCGTTTGAGGGAAGCAAAGCAAGAAAGGTCTTGATTCCCGATGTGATTGCGTTAGACGAGTTTTTTAATGCAGAACAGAACTAAAAAAGATTGGAAACATGAAAAAATTACTATTACTATTTGTCGTGCTGTTGGGAATGACTGCTCGTTCTCAAAGTGATGCCAAAGCAACTCAGATGCTTAATCGGGTGTCTGAGAAATTGAGTTCATATGAAAATATTTATGCGGAATTCAAATATGCTTTGCATAATAAACAAGCGGGAATCAAGCAGCAAACAAAAGGAAATGTGACTATAGAAGGCGATAAATTCCATGCCAATTATATGGGTATTGACGATATTTTTGACGGACAAAAAAGATATCAAATCATTCATGAAAATGAAGAGGTAAATATTTCAAAATCTGAGGATGAAAATGAGTTTACCCCCACAAAAATCTTCTCTTTTTATAAGAAAGGCTATCGCTACAAAATGGGTGTTAAGCAAAACATAAAAGGAAGAATGATTCAGTATATACGGTTGATTCCAAAAGATTCAAAGTCTGAAGAGTCTTATATCTTATTGGGCATAGACCCCAAAACCTATCATATCTTCAATGTTATTATCATTGAGAAAAACGGTTCTAAAATCACCTTGGAAATCAATAAATTCTTAACCGATCAAGTTTTGCCGGCAAAAATATTCAGTTTCTCAAAAGATAAGTACAAGGATTTCTATATCAATGAACTAGACTAACACTTTTGAGAACCATAGATCGATACATATTAAAACTATTTCTCCAGAAATTTGTTTCGAGTTTTGTCGTTATCTATTTTATTTTTTTGATTCAAACTTTTTGGCTCTATTTTGATGAATTAGCCGGAAAAGGTTTAGGGCTTTTTGTGATTCTTAAATTCTTAATCTATTTTTCTCCGATTATCATATTGCAATCGTTGCCGCTCTCCATTTTGTTGGGTGGAATTATGAGTTTTGGAGGTTTGTCAGAGCGATCGGAGTTTGCAGCAATCAAATCTATGGGTGTTTCATTAGTCAAATCGATGAAATATCTGATTGTATTTATCATTCTTCTGGCTGTTGGAACTTTTATTTTTGCCAATACGGCTTTGCCGTACGGAAACTATAAGTTTGGAAACCTTCGTAGAAATATAGGAAAGAAAATGCCTAGTGCGGCGATCAAGCAAGGTGTATTCAATTCTCTTGAGGGGTTTAATATTCATGTGGAAGAGAAATATGGCAAAGACAACAATAAACTGCGCGACATTGTTATTCATCAAAAAGTGAAAGGCATTCCGGATAAGCTCGTAATTGCCAAGACCGGTATTTTTAAAAGTGATCCCGATAATCAGATTGTTCAACTGTTGTTGTTTGACGGAGGTTTTTATGAAGATTTGGCGCGTCAACAGAAAAAAGCAAGTGACAGGAGAAAATTTCCGGCAATGAAGACCACTTTCAAAGAGCATTTAATCAATATTGATATTTCCGATTTGAATGATGTAGATTTGGACAACACATCGATTTCATCGGCATATCAAATGCTGAATGTCATTGATTTAAAGAAAGAAATAGACACTCTGCAAAGAGAAAGAGATAACAATTACAGTTCGTTGTCGAGTGAGATTATAAAAAGAAACAATATAAAAAACATTTCCGGAGAGGCTAAAAAAAGAAAATATAAAGATGTTTATGCATTGCTTTCAGATTCTGCAGTGATAGACAATTCAGGCGTGCATTCCGTCTATAGCAGGGCGGTGAGCAAGGCAGACGCCATGATTATGTTGGCAAAAAGAAAACTTAATTTTTTTCAGTCGCATACGGTGAAACAAAATAAGTATGTACATGCATTCTATGAAAAATTTGCATATCCCATTGTTGTAATTATCATGTTTTTTGTCGGTATTCCTCTTGGTGCCATCATCAAAAAAGGAGGTTTCGGCATCTCAATGGTTTTTGGCATTGTGATTTTTTTGGTCTATTATATTTTGAGTATGTTAGGAAAAAATGCAGCAGAAGAAGGAGGCATTCCTCCTTATCTGGGCGCATGGCTTTCCACACTCGTTTTACTTCCTTTGGGTATTTTTCTCACCTATACGGCAAATAGAGATTATGAATTTATCAGTATGTCAACCATAACGGCATTTTTCAAGTCTCTTTTTCAAAAGAATCGATTAGAGAATTGATGTTATGCGCTGTTTTTTCAAATCATTTCTTTTTCCGAGTTTTTTTTAATCGTATTGGTCATTCGGTATCTTGCATTTTTTTCGCCAGCTTTTGATACAAGAGCTTTGCCGGAATAACGAGCAAAAATCCCCACAGAATGCCAAAAACGATATCTAAAGGATAATGCACGCCGACATAAATGCGACTATACATAAACAGCATCCACCAGAGTAGGAGTGTGAATATCCACGGACTATATTTTTTGATCAGAAATATGCTGAACCAAACAAAGACAGTGGAATTTGATGCATGCCCTGAAATGAAACTATGGTTGTTCGGATGCAATAGTTCCCGAATTTTTCCTTCCAGAAAAGGGTCTTCAGAAGGGCGCAATCGATGAAAATAGGCTTTTATGAAATTGGTGCTTTGATCACAAATTGCCAAAAAAATGCCGATGACAGCCAATGCGCTCAACGCCTTTTTCCAACCCAAATATTTAAAGTAGGCTATGGCAACGAATAAATAGAGCGGAATCCAGTTTTTTTGATTGGTAAAAAATATCCAAAAACCGTCAAAATGTTTTTGTCCGAAATGATTGAGATAGACAAAAATTTCCTGATCCCATTGTAGTATTTGTTCAATCATTTATCTCTTGATTGTATTTGAAATTTCCTCAGAGATGTTCATGATTTTTTTAGTGTCTTTGATTTCTTTTTTGAGCTTTTCAACAGCCTCGGCATCTATGCCTGCTTTATGGGTCTCTTTGAGGACTTCTTTTTTGACATTATTGGTGGCATCTCTCAGTTGTCTGACTCCTTTTCCCAAATTTTTTGCAATCTCGGGAAGTTTTTCCGGACCGAAGACCAAAAGGAGCACGACAAAAACGACGAATATTTCGCTATAGCTGATAAACAAGAATGTCATTTGCGCATGATTTTAATACAAAAGTATGATTTATTTTTGAATTTGTTTTTTTAATTTTTTGAATTCGGTTTCTCGGGCTTGTTTGGGCCAAGTATTGTTGCTTTGATTTATATCTGCCGTGAGATTGTCGGGGTCTAATTCAATTTTGACAATTTCTTTGTTGCTGGGCAGCAATTTACTCACTTCTTTATCGTTGTATCTCCAAACTTTTGCCGGATATTTTTTCATTTCCGTACTGCCGTCTTTATAAGTAATCTTAATTAAAATGGGTAGAATCAGTTCTCCCTTTTGTTCAAAGGAAATACGATAAAAATATTTGGGTGTCTTGAGATTTTTTTGTTCTTTTTGACTATAGTTTTTGTCTAAGAAGTTTTTTAAAGTTTTTGCTCTGGACAAAAATGATTTTTTACTTTTCATGTCAGGCGTAAAGTCTTTGCTGTTTTCGGTTACCAGAGAAACATACGGGGGAAAATCTTCTACTTTCATGCCATATCTTTTTGCCATATTTCTCATTCTCTCGGTGGGTTTGTCGGTAAGATAGAATTTTTCTACATTTTTGATACCCATATTGTTCACTCTTGTAGTAAAAAACCACCCTCTCCAGAACCAGTCCAGGTCCATGGCAGAGGCATCTTCCATTGTCCTGAAGAAGTCTGCCGGCGTGGGGTGTTTGAATTTCCATCTGTTGGCATAAGTTTTCAGGGCATAATCAAAAAGTTTTCTTCCCATAATCACCTCTCTGAGCATATAAAAGCCTGCTGTAGGTTTACTATAGGCAGTCATACTGCGGTTATGCATTAGATCGGAATTAATCATGATGGGATGAATTTTGTTTTGGTCGCCTTTCATGAAGGGCACAACGCTTTTTGGCAAGCCTCTGGAATTCAGAGGAAAGCCTAGTTGTTTTTCATAGTCTTGTTCAGTCAATAGTTCCATAAAAGTATTGAAACCTTCATCCATCCAAGTCCATTGTCTTTCGTCGGAATTAATCACCATTGGAAACCAATTATGTCCGACTTCATGAACGATGACTTTGATCACGCCGTTTCGGGTTCTGTCCGTATATTCTCCGTTTTCATTCGGTCTTCCGTAGTTCCAGCAAATCATGGGATATTCCATGCCTTGTCTATAGGCATTGACAGAAATGGCTTTGTGATAAGGATAATCAAACAAGTGTTTCGAATAGTTTTTCAGGGTTTGTGCCACGGCTCTGGTAGATTGTTTGCTCCAAAGCGGCTCTCCTTCTTTCGGATAAAGAGAAACGGCTAGAGCGGTTTTTGTTGCCAATCTCACATTCATCATGTCATAGAGAAACTTTCTGGATGATGCAAAAGCAAAATCTCTTACGTTTTCGGCTCTAAACTTCCAAGTTTTCTTTTTTGTACTTTTTGTTTTTTCATTTGCAACGGCTTCTTCTTTGGTGATAATCATCACGGGCTTATCAAAAGATTTCTTTGCTTTGAGATATCTGCCATATTGTTTTTTGCCCATCATTTCTTTACGATTGAGCAAAACACCGGTTCCGTCAAGAACATGATCTGCAGGTGTGGTGATTTCCACGTCAAAATTGCCGAATTCAAGTGTAAATTCACCGGTTTTGATAAACTGCAAATTTTGCCAACCGTATACATCGTTATATACGGCAACTCTGGGATAAAACTGTGCAATAATGTATAGATTGTTTCCGTCTTTGTCAAAGTGTTCATATCCTGACCTGCCCCAATCTTCAGGATAATTGTTAATATCATACCACCAATCAATCTTGAGGTTATATTGCCCTCCTGCCTTGATGGGTTTGGGTAAATCTACTCTCATCATGGTAAAATTGATGGTGTAAGGAAGTTTGTTGCCGTTGATATCGGAAACTTTTGTGATATGATATCCGCCTTTGTATCCGGAGTTGGTATATTGAGAAATAAATTTGCCGGGGCGCATCATCACATTGTCTCCGTCATCGTTCACTTGGTCGGTAAAAGAATTAGGTGCTCTTTTGTTTTGGTCGAGTTGTATCCAGATATAATCGAGTTGATCCGGAGAGTTGTTGATATAAGTAATGGTCTCACTACCTGTGATTTTAGGTTGTTTTTCATCATCGATCAATTCAACCTTGATCTTATAGTTTGCTCTGTTTTGATAATAAGCATGCCCGGGGGCTCCTGATGCGGTTCTGTATTCGTTTGGTGTTGGAAGCAAATTTGTGATTTGACGAAATTTGCTGTAGTTATAATGTCCTTTTGGGGTTTCTTTTTCTTGTGCGTGCAATAAACCGATACTCAGAAAAAACAGAAGAAAATATCTTGTTTTCATAACATGTGAATTTTTACTCCACAAAGTTAAAATTATTTTCATCAAAACCGATTGGAGAAATGGTAAAAGTTTGTTAATTATCCTTGGCTTATTGTAGATTTTTCTTAGCATTGAGCAGTTCTTTGACACATTTCAAAGAAAGACAAAACATTGGCGTTTGTTTTTTATAATCTCGATAGGCTTGTCCGAATTTTTTTTCGGCTTCTTTTTCCTCAACAAATTTGATAAGAACAATCATAAGCAACACCTCAATAGGCGCCAAGATAAAGATAAAAGAGGGGCTGCCTAAAAGCAGTGCGAAAGCCAAGGGGAAAAATAAAAGACCGAGATGCATTGGATGTCTCATGCGCGCATAAACGCCATCGGTCACCAGTCTGTTGGTTTGCATTCTCGGAATATTGCCTTCTCTGCCTTTTTCAGCGAGAAGTCTGCCGGTGTTTCTTGAAATTTTAAGAACGAGTTTCAGCAAAAAGTATCCGGGAATTATCGTGGCAATGTGAAAATATAGGTTGTTGAACCAATCTAAAAAATATTTTTTATCAAAATGGATACAAACAACTGCGCCGCCCAGCAGCATAGCCAGCCACATCAATATTCTGAAAATATTGCTTTTGTCAAGTTTCATCGATAAACACAATTTATGTCTATACGAAGATATAAAAAAAACGAATAATAATTCACAAGGGAACAGTGGCTTTTTGTTTTGGGTTTTAATACTTATATTTGCAATGCATAAACAATTCAATGGGAGCAACCAGAAATATATTGATCACGGGAGGAGCCGGTTTTATAGGCTCACACGTTTTGCGCCTTATGGTAAAAAAATATCCGGATTATAAGTTTGTTAATTTGGATGCGCTGACTTATGCAGGAAACTTGGAAAATATCAAGGATATAGAATCATATTCGAATTATGAATTTATCAAAGGCGATATATTGGATGCGCAACTATTGGAATCTCTTTTTGAGCGATATGGTTTTGACGGGCTTATTCATTTGGCGGCAGAGTCTCATGTAGACCGTTCCATTACGGATCCGCTTGCTTTTGTCAAAACAAATGTGTTGGGAACAACCAACTTATTGAACGTGGCTAAGGAACATTGGCAGCATGATTATGAAGGGAAGTTGTTCTATCATGTTTCAACCGATGAAGTCTATGGTTCTTTGGGCAGCGAGGGTTTGTTTTTGGAAACCACGGCTTATGACCCGCATTCTCCTTATTCCGCATCCAAAGCCGCTTCTGATCATTTTGTTAGAGCTTATCACGATACTTATGGCATGCCTGTAGTGATTTCAAACTGTTCTAATAATTACGGTCCGAATCAATTTCCGGAAAAATTAATTCCTTTGTTTATTAATAACATCAGGAAAAATAAAAAATTACCGGTTTATGGTGACGGACTCTATACCAGAGATTGGTTATATGTGATTGATCATGCCATGGCAATTGACAAAATTTTTCATCAAGGAAACTTAGGAGAAACTTACAATATAGGAGGTTTCAATGAATATACCAATATAGATTTGATTCGATTGTTGTGTGGTTTGATGGACAAGAAATTAGGAAGAGAAGAAGGCAGCTCTGAACGCTTGATTGAATTTATAAAAGACCGTCCGGGGCATGACAGACGTTATGCCATTGATGCGGCTAAAATCAATACGGACTTGGGGTGGAAACCTAGTGTTGATTTTGAAAAAGGACTCTCGGAAACGGTAGATTGGTATTTAAATAATGAAGATTGGTTAAAAAATGTCACATCCGGAGCTTATCAAAGCTATTATGAAAAACAGTATTTCGGCTGATGATGTTTGATTGTAAATTGTATGTGGCTAGCAACTAAAAAACTATAAACTAATAAAGTGAAAGGAATAATATTAGCAGGCGGAGCAGGAACCAGATTACATCCAATGACCAAAGTGGTTTCAAAACAATTATTGCCGGTTCATGACAAACCGATGATATACTATCCGCTTTCCACATTAATGTTGGCAGGTATCAGAGACATATTGATTATTTCAACGCCACAAGATTTGCCCAATTTCAAAAGATTGTTTGGAGACGGTCATCAGTTGGGAATTAATTTGATTTATGCAGAGCAGCCCTCTCCGGATGGTTTAGCCCAAGCTCTTATTATAGGAGAAGATTTTATAGGAGAAGATAGTGTTTGTTTGATTTTGGGAGACAATATTTTTTACGGATCGGGTTTCAGCAAGCTTCTCAGACAATCACAAAACATTGTCGAGCAAGAAAAGAAGGCTGTAATTTTCGGTTATTATGTCGATAATCCGAGACGTTATGGTGTTGCCGAGATAGATAATGCTGAAAATGTGATTGGCATTGAAGAAAAACCAAGCAATCCAAAATCGGATTATGCAGTTGTGGGTTTATATTTTTATCCGAACTCCGTGATTGAAATTGCCAAAAATGTGAAACCATCGGCAAGAGGAGAGTTGGAAATTACATCGGTGAACCAAGCCTATTTGACACAAAAAGATTTGAAAATGCAAATATTGGGAAGAGGTTTTGCTTGGTTGGATACCGGCACGCACGAAGCTTTGGCAGAAGCAGGAGAATTTGTTAAAACAATTGAAAAAAGAACAGGCTTGAAAATCGCTTGTATTGAAGAAGTAGCATGGCGAAAAGGATTTATATCAAAAGAAGAATTACTACGCCTTGCAGATGCAATGAATAATCAATACGGAGTATATATTAAGACAATTATAGCAAGAGAACAATAGAATTCAGTATGAAAAGCAAAAATATTTTAGTTACGGGAGGTGCGGGCTTTATCGGTTCCAATTTGTGTGAAAGTTTGTTGGAAGACGGACACAAAGTCAGGTGTTTGGATAATTTTGCCACCGGGCATTTCCATAATATAGAACACTTGATGTCTCATCCGAAATTTGAACTCTTGGTGGGAGATATCAGAGACTTGGATACTTGTCACGGTGCAACAGAGGGAATGGATTTTGTGTTTCATGAGGCCGCCTTGGGTTCGGTGCCACGTTCCATTAACAACCCGATTATGACCAATCAGGTGAATATAGACGGTTTTTTAAATATGTTGGTGGCTGCCCGAGATGCGGGAGTCAAGAGGTTTATTTACGCTGCCAGTTCTTCGACCTATGGTGATTCTGAAAAATTGCCCAAAGAAGAAGATAAAATCGGAAAACCCTTGTCACCCTATGCAATCACTAAGTTTGTCAATGAATTGTATGCCGATATTTTTAAGCGAGTCTATGATTTGGATACGATAGGTTTAAGATATTTTAATGTTTTCGGACGCAAGCAAGACCCCAAAGGTGCCTATGCCGCAGTGATTCCGAAGTTTGTGATTCAATTGATGAAACATGAATCTCCAACCATTAACGGTGACGGAACATATTCCAGAGATTTTACGTATATCGATAATGTAATCAGGATGAATAAGTTGGCAATGACCACAGAGAATGCGGAAGCCGTCAATCAAGTATATAATACCGCTTTTGGAGAAAGAACAAATCTAAACGAATTGGTGGCTTTATTGAAAGAATATTTAGGAGAATTTGATGAACAAATCAAAACTATTCCGGTCAAACACGGACCGAATAGAGCGGGAGATATTCCACATTCATTGGCATCGATTGATAAGGCGAAAAAAATGCTGAATTATCAACCGAAATATGATATTAAAACCGGTTTAAAAGAAGCGGTGAAATGGTATTGGAAGAATTTAAAGTAGGAAATTATATAAACCAAACATATGTTAAACGGAAAAAGCATATTAATCACCGGAGGAACCGGATCTTTAGGAAAGCAATTGGTGAGGAGAATTTATCAACAATGGCCGGATGTTAAAAGATTGGTGGTTTTTTCTCGTGATGAGCAAAAGCAATTTCAAATGGCGCAGGAATTTCCTCATGATAAATACAAAAGTATTCGTTTTTTTATCGGGGACGTACGCGATAAGGAAAGGTTGATGAGAGCCATGGATGGAATTAATATAGTTATCCATACTGCAGCAATGAAACACGTTCATTTGGCAGAATACAATCCGATGGAGGCGGTTAAAACCAATATCATAGGCGGACAAAATGTGATTGATGCTTGTTTGGCAAACAATGTGAAACGAGTGGTGGCTTTATCAACCGATAAGGCGGCAGCTCCGATTAACTTATATGGTGCAACAAAGTTGACCTCTGACAAGTTGTTTATAGCGGCAAATAATATCAAAGGAAAAAGAGATATTAAATTTTCGGTGGTTCGATATGGCAATGTGATGGGATCGAATGGTTCGGTTATTCCGTTTTTTTACAAGCAGAGAGAAAGAAAGGTTTTGCCGATTACCGACAAGCAAATGACACGATTCAACATTTCGTTGGATGAGGGTGTGGATATGGTTTTTCACGCCA
This sequence comes from uncultured Flavobacteriaceae bacterium, assembly GCA_964489245.1. Lineage (GTDB taxonomy): Bacteria > Bacteroidota > Bacteroidia > Flavobacteriales > Flavobacteriaceae > CAZAXU01. The sequence continues at coordinate 8,668 of CAZAXU010000012.1, read as the reverse complement.
TTGAACACGCTTGGGGCGGAGAGATTTTTGTGCCTAAAATTCCTTCCTATAATATCGTTGACGTTGCAAAAGCCATTTGTCCCGATTGCGAACAAAAAGAAATAGGCATTCGTCCGGGAGAAAAACTTCATGAAGAAATGATCACATCGTCAGATTCTTTTTTTACGTATGATCTGGGAAACTATTACGTGATTTTACCCTCACAACCCGTTTTTGATTTAGATGATTTTGCCCGAAAGCATAATGCTAAAAAAGTGCCGATGGGATTTTCTTATAATTCAAAGGATAATATGCATTTTTTGAGTGTCAAAGAACTGAATGAGTTGATAAAAAATAATTTACAATTAGATGTCTAAATATAGTATTCCCTACGGTCGGCAGCACATTACACAAGATGATATTGAAGCGGTCGTCAAAACTTTGCAATCCGATTTTTTGACACAAGGGCCGTGTATTGCGGAGTTTGAGAAAAATTTTGCCGAATACGTCAATGCCAAATTTGCGGTTGCCGTATCAAACGGAACTGCAGCTTTGCACATTACATTCCGGTTCATTTATTGGATTATTATAGACAATTCGGATGGCAAAAGGGAGATTTTCCGAATGCTGAAAAATATTATGAAAGAACTCTTAGTTTGCCGATGTTCCCGAATTTATCAGATGAAGAACAAGATTATGTTATTGGAAAAGTAGAAGAATTTATAGCGAACGATGGATAGCAAAAAAATTCAAAATATTATTTCAAAAGGAGAAGGACTCAGAATAGAATTTAAAAAAGCAAAAAATAAATTGCCGAATAACCTATTTGAAACGGTTTGCGCTTTTTTAAATAAGAACGGAGGAGAAATATTATTAGGAATTGATGACAACAAAAATATAGAGGGCATTAATGAAAAAATAGCAGAACAATTAGTAAAAGAAATAGCCAATCTGAGCAGTAACCCACAAAAACTTTTTCCATCATTCTTGTTGGAACCGAAAATAATTGATTTTCAAGGAAAAAAAATAATCTATATTTTCGTGCCTACTTCATCACAAGTGCATAAAACGGCAAATAAAATTTATGACCGTAATATTGATGGTGATTTTATTTTACAGACAGACACGCAAATCAAACAATTGTATTTTCGTAAGTCATCGGAGTATACTGAAAACAAAATATATCCGTTTCTTACAGAAGATGATTTTGCTAAAGAAATTGTGCTAAGAACCCGAAAAATTATTAGAATTAACAGACCAAATCATCCTTGGAATGAATTAACCAATGATGAATTTTATAGAATAGCCGGACTTTACAGAAAGGATTATATTACAGGAGAAGAAGGTTTTACAATGTCAGCACTTTTATTGTTTGGAAAATCTGAGACCATTGGTAGCGCAGTTCCCCATTACAAAATTGATGCTATGGCAAAAATTGTTGACACAAATCGTTATGATGACAGAATAAATATCCGCTGTAACCTTATTACAGCTTATGATAGGTTAATGGAATTTGTAGAAAAACATTTAGCTGATAAATTCTACTTGCAAGGGAGTCAAAGAATATCTTTAAGAGAAAAAATATTTAGAGAAATTGTTGCAAACATTCTTATTCATAGAGAATATGCCAATGCTTTTCCTACAAGTTTTGTTATCTATAAAGATAGGGTTGTTTGCAAAAATGCCAACAAGCCTTATCAATGGGGAGAATTAAAACCCGGGAATTTTGAGCCTTTTCCTAAAAATCCGCATATCGCACAAATTTTTACCCAGATGGGACGTTCAGAAGAACTTGGAACAGGAATCAATAACGTATATCGATATAATAAAATTTATTCAAATGTAGAAAATAATGAGTTCATTGAGGAAGATATATTTGTTACAACCATACCCCTGGAAATATTAAATGACGAATTAAATGACGAATTAAATGACGAATTAAATGACGAATTAAATGATGGGCAAAAAAAAGTTTATTTATACATTAAGAAGTATTCAGGAAAAATGGCAAAACATATTTCTAGTGAACTCAATATACCTTTTGGCACGGTTGACAGACATATAAGAGTACTTTTAAAATTGGAATTGATAGAACGCCGTGGCAGTAAAAAAACAGGTGGATATTATGTGCTCTAAAACAAAAAACATAGCAATAATCCCTGCTCGTGGAGGAAGTAAGCGGATACCGAGAAAAAACATTAAGGATTTTTTTGGCAAACCCATTATTGCTTATTCTATTGAAGCGGCCGTTAAATCCAATTTGTTTGAAGAGATTATGGTTTCAACCGATGATAAGGAAATTGCGGAGATAGCCGTAAGATATGGTGCCAAAGTTCCATTTTTCAGAGGAGAGCAAACAGCCGATGATCATGCCGGTTTGTCTGAGGTGGTTTTGGAAGTTTTGCAAGCCTATGAGAAGAACAGCAGAAGCTTTGATCAGGTTTGTTGTTTGTTGGCAACAGCGCCCTTTGTGACGGATAAGGATTTGATTCATGCGCATAACAAATTGATTAACAGCGATTTTGACTCTGTGTTTCCCGTTGTCAGATATAGTTTCCCCATACAACGTGCCATGCAATTTGAAGGAAAAAAAATAAAAATGATCTGGCCGGAAAATAAAACGAAACGTTCGCAAGATTTAAAACCGAGTTTTCACGATGCGGGACTGTTTTATTGGGCAAAAACCGATGCGTTTTTCAAAGCAAAAAGTCTATGGACAGACCACACAACGGCAATTGAAATCAGCGAGCAAGTAGCGCAAGATATAGACACTTTGGAAGATTGGAAGATGGCTGAATTAAAATATAGACTGCTTCATGAAAGATAAGCGGAACACATATAAAGCATTGCGCCAACAAGTTTATCGTTTAGGTGATTATGCAATTGTTCCCATACGATATGAAGATCGGTTTCTGATTATGAAATGGCGTAATGAACAAATATATCATCTGCGTCAGGACGGATTGTTGACCGAAAAAGATCAAGAAAAATATTTTATGGAGGTTGTTCGGAAACTATTTGAAAAAGCACAACCCGATCAGTTGCTTTTTTCTTATTTAAAAAAGGGGAAATGCATAGGCTATGGAGGCTTGGTTCATATTGATTGGCAGCAAAAAAAAGCAGAACTTTCCTTTATAATGCAGACGGATTTGGAAGAAAAATATTTTGACAGACATTGGATCAATTTCATCAAACTTATAGAAAAAGTGGCTTTTAACGAATTGAATTTCAAAGGTATTTTTACCTATGCCTATGATTTACGCCCGTATTTGTATTCCGTGCTGGAAAAAGCAGGATTTAAACAGAAACAAAGATTGAAAAATGAAATTATTATAGACGAAAAACCGGTAGATGTGGTAATTCACCGGAAAAGTCAGCCCGAAATATTATTTAGAGATATAGACAAAAACGATGAAAAATTACTTTATGATTGGGCAAATGACCCCTTGGTACGCCAACAATCATTTAACAGTCAAGAAATAGACTATCAGACACATCAAAAATGGTTTGCCCGAAAATTGCAAGATAAAAATACTTTATTTTGGGTTGCTCAGAAAGACGAAAAACCCATCGGTTTAGTACGTTTTGATATACAAAACGACTATGCTGTAATAGGCGTCAGCATCGATAAAAATCAGCGAGGAAAAGGTTATGGAAGCACAATTTTAACCCAAGCATCGCAAAGCTTTGTAAATGTATTTAGGTTGCCCATTTACGCTTACATCAAACAAACAAACATTGCTTCGATTCGTTCTTTTGAAAAAGCCGGATTTATTTTGAAAAAAAGTGAAGTGATTAATGATGTAGATAGTGTTTTGTATATAAAAAAGTTACAATAACCATTTAAATTTCAAAAAATGGAAAAATATGGAATCAGATTCCATATTTTTCCATATATTTGCTGTATGATACAGAGAAAAGCACAAGAAAAACTGATACAATTATCGCAAAGCTTTAAAATAGTTGCTGTTATTGGGCCAAGACAATCCGGGAAAACCACATTGGTTAAAGCTACGTTTCCTTACAAAACATACGTTTCCTTAGAAAATTTAGATAATAGGGCATTTGCCGAAGAAGATCCAAGAGGTTTTTTAGAAACTTATCAAAAAGGTGCCATATTCGATGAAATTCAAAGAGTGCCAAAGTTGTTTTCTTATTTGCAAGAAATACTAGACAATTCTACTGAAAAAGGTTTATTTATTCTGACAGGTTCAAATAATTTCTTGCTACAAGAAAATATCTCTCAAACACTTGCAGGAAGATTAGGTTATTTGAGTTTGTTACCATTTTCGTACGAAGAGTTAAATATTGATGACAAAACAGACAATCAATGGATGTTTGATGGTTTTTATCCGCCGGTTTATGATCAAGAAATTAGTCCGACAGATTGGTATTCTAACTACATAAAAACCTATTTGGAAAGAGATGTCAGACAAATAAAAAATATTAATAATCTGTTAGTTTTTGATAAATTTTTGCGGATTTTAGCAGGAAGAACAGGACAAGAACTCAACATGACTGCTATTGGAAATGAAGTGGGTGTTAGCACTAAAACCATTCAATCTTGGATTGGTATTTTAGTGTCAAGTTTTATCATTTATTTATTGAGACCATATTATAACAATTACAAAAAAACAATTGTAAAACGTCCTAAAATATACTTTTATGATACGGGTGTTGTTTGTTCATTATTGCGTATTCAGAATAATGAACAATTAGAAAATTATCCATTGCGTGGAGCAATTTTTGAAACAATGGTAATAAGCGAAACAATTAAAGCTTATACAAATAAAGGTATAGAACCACCCTTGTACTACTGGCGCGATAAAACAGGACACGAAGTTGACTTAATCATTGATGATTTTGATGATAAAAAAGCGATTGAAATAAAATCAGGAAAAACAATATTATCAGAGTGGTTTAAAAAACTAAATTACTGGAAAAAACTAACAAGTATAGAAAAATCGTATATTATCTATGCAGGAAATCAAGAACAAAATAGAAGCAATTTAACCAAAATTACAAATTGGAAAAAAATAAAATCCGTAATTAATAAGCAATAACTAAGTTTGTGACATATAAAATATAAAAATGAAAATAGCCGATTTCAACATAGGAAAAGACAAGGTCTTTATCATTGCCGAATTGTCTGCCAATCACGGACACGATATTGAAATTGCAAAAGAAACAATTCGTGCTGCCAAACGAGCCGGTGCCGATGCTGTTAAATTGCAAACCTATACGCCGGACACCATAACCATAGATTGTAATAAAGATGATTTTATCATAAAAGGAACTATTTGGAAAGGAAAAAATTTATTTGAATTATATAAAGAAGCTTATCTGCCTTGGCAATGGCATGCCGAACTTTTTGAAGTTGCCCGGCAAGAAGGGTTGATTTGTTTTTCATCTCCCTTTGATAAAACAGCCGTCGATTTTTTAGAAGAACTAAAAGTGCCGGCATATAAAATCGCCTCGTTTGAAATCACGGATATTCCGCTGATTGAATATGCGGCAAGTAAAGCAAAGCCCGTGATAATATCTACGGGAATTGCATCCGAAGAAGACATCCGATTGGCGGTTGACGCTTGTCGGGCAATGAAAAATAATGAGATTATTCTGCTAAAGACATCCTCGCAATATCCCGCAAAAATTGAAGATGCCAACTTGAATATGATTCCGGATTTATCAAAAAAATTTAATGTGATTGCAGGATTGTCAGACCATACGGCAGGAGACTTGCTGCCTGTCATGGCAACAACACTTGGCGCCAAAATCATTGAAAAACATTTTATTTTAGACAAAAATATAGGAGGACCTGATGCCTCTTTTTCTTTGGATGAAAAAGAATTTAAACAGATGGTTGATGCGGTGAGAAATGCTGAAAAAGCTTTGGGGAAAGTGGATTATTCGCTATCTGAAAAAGCCTTGAAAAGTCGAGAATTTTCACGTTCTCTCTATGTGGTCAAAGACATAAAAGCCGGAGAAATCATCACGGAAACATATGTGCGTTCCATCAGGCCCGGATATGGTTTGCATCCGAAACATCTAAAAGATATTTTAGGCAAAAAAGTGAATAGAGATTTGGAAAAAGGAACAAGGTTCGAGCTGAAGTTTATTGCAAAGACTTGAATCTGCCGGATTTGAAAAAAATAATTTATTTGGCACTTATTACAAATAAATTTTATACTTTTGCGTATAATACCAATTGGTATAAAAAAAATGAAAAAATCTCCGTTTATATTTGGCAATACGGTTAGTGTCAAAGCTTTTACCAACCGAAAGAAGGACAAAAAAAAGCTGTATGATAATTTGATTCACGGCATCAACAGTATCATTGTTTCTCCGAGACGTTGGGGGAAGTCGTCTTTGGTTGAAAAGGTGTTTTTAGATATTTCTAAAAAGGAAAAAAGGATTAGGTTGGTGAATATAGATCTCTTTTCCGTATCGGACGAAAACGAATTTTTAGAAAAATTTGCTCAGGAAGTCATCAAGGCTTCGGCGAGCAGGTTGGAAGATTGGCTCAAAAATATTAAAACTTTTTTTAAGGCTTTAGTGCCTGAAATTATCTTGGGTTCAGACCCTTTGAACGACTTCAGCATTAGGTTTTCGGTGGGCGAAATAAAAAAACACAAGGATGAAATATTGAATTTACCCGAACAAATTGCTCAAAATAAAAATATCAAATTTATTATTGGTCTGGATGAATTTCAGCATATTGCCAACTATGCCGATTTTGAAAATTTAGAAAAAAAATTACGAGCGGTTTGGCAGCGACAAAAGAACGTGACCTACTGCCTTTACGGAAGCAAAAGGCATATGATGATGAATATTTTCAACAATTCTTCTAAGCCTTTCTACAGGTTTGGAGATATCATGATGTTGCAAAAGATTGATAGAAAAGATTGGGTGGCTTTTATCACCAAAAGTTTTGATGAAACCGATAAAAAAATTTCAAACAAACATGCCGGAAGCATTGCAGATTTGATGCAAAACCATTCATGGTATGTGCAGCAATTGGCGCATTATGTCTGGGTGCAAACGGCAAAACAAACCGATGAAGATGTGATTCAGTCGGCACTAAACGAAATTGTTGCGGCAAACAAACCCTTATATCAAAGAGAAATAGAAATTATGAGCGGCACACAATTGAATTTATTGAAAGCTGTTGCCGCCGGAGAGAAACATTTGACGGCAGCTGCCGTAATGCAACAATATAAATTGGGAACACCGCGCAATGTGAGCAAAAACAAAGCCATGCTGATTAGAAATGATGTTATAGACACAGATATAGACAAGAACTATTATTTTCTGGATCCCGTATTTGAACTTTGGTTTAGACAAGAATTTATGCAATAAAACAGAAAAAAATTGATCAAAAAAATATTACATAACAAACTTTTTAAGGACTCATTTGTCTATGTCTTTGCGGATGTAATCAATAAAGCCATTCCTTTTTTATTGCTGCCGGTTTTGACATATTATCTTTCTCCTGAAGACTACGGGCTTTTGGGCATATTCAACTCTTTTGTTGCTGTTATGCTAATTCTTGTCGGGTTCAGTGTCCAGGGTGCCATCAGCGTGAATTATTATAAATATTCAAAAGAAAAACTTGCCGTATATATAGGCAATGCGGTTTATGTTTTATTGACGACTTTTTTGGTGTTGCTAACAATCGTTACGCTTTTGAAGAATTATCTTTATAACAAGTTGGAACTGCCTTATTTCTGGATGTTGATAGCCATTGCCATGGCTTTTACTTCCTACTTTGTGCTGATTAATCTTTCTCTATGGATTGTGGAACAAAAACCCGAATCATACGGCATGCTCCAAGTGGCAGACACGTTGATAAAATTATTGCTTTCGCTTTATTTTGTTATCATACTCGGAATGTCTTGGCAAGGCAATGCTTGGGGAATGTTTTTAGGGAGCCTGTTGTTGGGTGTGTTGAGTGTTTATCTTTTGTTCAAGAGAGGATATCTGAAGTTTGAGTATAACAAGAAAGACATCAAAGATATTCTTCATTTTGGCACTCCCTTAATTCCGCATCAATTGAGTTTTTGGTTGCGTTCAGGGGCGGTTGTTTTTATTTTGATGTATCTGGTTGGAAAAAAAGAAACAGGGTTATATAATGTAGCATATCAATTGATCTTGCCTGTGCTTGTGCTGTCAACAGCTTTCAATAAAGCTTGGGCGCCCTATTTATACAGGAAATTGTCTTCAAGCCCCAATGAGAATGATAAACAAAAAATTGTGAAATTCACTTATGTATATTTTATTGGTATTTTGTTGCTTGCCCTTATAATTGTGCAGATTGCACCATATATGATTAGGTGGTTATTGGCAAAAGATTTTTCAGATTCTGCCGTATATATCAAATATTTGTCGTTTGGTGCGGCTTTTCACGGCATGTATTTTATGGTGGTGAATTATATTTTTTATGAAAAGAAAAATAAATATTTGGCGGTTATCACTTTTTTTACCTCGATTTTCAATGTGATTTTGGCATATTACTTGATAGATAATGTTGGTGCCATCGGAGCGGCACAAGCCTATATGGCAACAAGCTTTTTGTCTTTTATCTTGGTTTGGTACTATAGCAATAAAGTATATAAAATGCCGTGGAAAAGATTCGTTTAAGCAGATGTGATGAGTTTGATTATGATGGTGTTAAATTTGTATCTTTGTG
>CAZAXU010000011.1:0-49974 GCA_964489245.1 uncultured Flavobacteriaceae bacterium | reverse complement strand
AACTTTTGTTACATATATAGAAGACAAAAATATCTTTTAATTAAATAAAAACTATGATTTTTATCATAAAATGGATTTTGACATATTTTCTCGAGTTCTTTTCTTTATGAGAGTAATGGTACTTTGGTTCTACCGCTCAAGTTGAATATATGAGAAATTATAGAACCACGCTCTATTATAAATGGGATGGAATTGAGCTTAATAACTAAAAATTAGACACAAAAAAACTCGAGAATTTCTTCTCGAGTTTTTTGTTTCATTACTTATTTTAGGAAAGCTTATTTCATCAAGTTGATTTCAACTCTTCTGTTTTTAGCTCTTCCTGCTCTTGTTTTGTTAGATGCAATAGGATTATCTTCTCCATATCCCACAGAAGATAATCTCTCTCCTGCAATGCCATGAGAAACCAAATAATCCAACACTGCTGCAGCTCTTCTTTCAGATAAGCCTTGGTTCAGTTTTGCAGAACCTACACTATCAGTATATCCTTCAACACGGAATTTAGAATCATCATATTTTTTCATAATATCAACAATCAAATCCAGTTTTTCGGTAACACCCGGTCTGAAAGTAGATTTTCCGGAATTGAAATAGATTGCTTTTGCAAATTTATCTAATTCAGCTTTAGCTTCAACAGTGATTACTTTTTCAGGACATCCATTATTAGAAACAGGACCTGCTTCTTCAGGACATTTATCATCTTTATCAAGCACACCGTCTTTGTCTTTATCTGTCCAAGGGCAACCTGCATTTTCAGCCGGACCTGCTTCGTTAGGACATTTATCTTTTGCATCAGTAACTCCGTCACCATCTTTATCAGGACAACCATTCAATGCAGCCAAACCTGCAACTTGAGGACAATCGTCTTTTGCGTCAGCGATTCCATCACCGTCAGCATCCGGACAACCTTTCAATGCAGCCAAACCTGCAACTTGAGGACAGTCATCTTCAGAGTCAATTACACCGTCTCCATCACTATCAGGACAGCCTTGATATTTCTCCAAACCTGCAACATCAGGACAAGCATCGTCTCTATCATATACACCATCTCCGTCTTTGTCAGATCCACCAAATTTCACTGCCAAACCAATTGAATGTTGGAAGTAAGGTAAAATTGCTTTGTCAAAAGTATGTTTATATGCAGATTCTACATATAGTCCTAAATTTTCATTGAACCAAAAATTGATACCTACACCTCCGTTTAGATTTCCTGCATCAGCTTTATCTAACCAAGTGTATCCACCACCGGCAAACAAATAAGGATCAATGGTTGTTCCTTGTAGGAAATTATACTTAATATCTAAATTAGGATTAATGAAAGCATCAGATGCTTCTTTATCACCAATTTTAGTGATTTTATTGAACTTGAAAGATCCTTCCAGGCTGAAACCACTACCTAAATGTCTGGCAACTCTCACATCTGAAAGCGCATACGCCATATTGTAATGGTCTTCAAAATTGAAGAAATCTTTACCGAATGAATCGCTGATATAATTAGCGTCATCGCTCTTTTGTCCTGTTGGATAAAAATCAACAGCATTCATTCCTAACCTAACCATCCAAGGGTTGTTACTATCTTGGGCATTTACAACGATTGAGCTAAGCACCACCGCCACCAAGACTAAAATTTGACTAAGTCTTTTCATATTATTTCTGTTTATAAGTTTTTACAAAGTTAATAAAATATTGGAATTTCCAACATATTTTTTGTTTTTTTATATGACATTCAGTTTTTTTCCTACTTCTTCAAAGGCAGAAATGGCTTTGTCCAAGTGTTCTTTATTGTGGGCGGCAGACAGTTGCACTCTGATTCTCGCCTTTCCTTTGGGCACCACCGGAAAAAAGAATCCTATTACATAAATCCCTTTTTTCAGTAGCGCATCAGCCATATCTTGAGATAATTTGGCATCATAAAGCATCACCGGAATAATTGGAGACTCGCTTTTTCCTATATCAAAACCCAGTTTTTCCATCCCCGACTTAAAATACTTAGTATTCCAATCTAATTTTTCTTTTAATTCGGCATTATTTGAAATCATATCTAAAACTTTTAGGGCTCCCCCCACAATTTCAGGTGCCAAAGAGTTCGAAAATAAATACGGTCTGGAACGCTGGCGCAACATTTCTATGATTTCTTTGCGCCCTGTGGTATATCCACCCATAGCGCCTCCCAATGCCTTGCCGAGTGTTCCTGTTATGATATCAATTTCGCCCATTACATTTTTCAGCTCAACGGTTCCTCTTCCTGTTTTTCCAATTACACCAACTGCATGACTTTCGTCCACCATAGTCAATGCATCATATTTTTTTGCCAAAGCCACAATTTTATCCAATTGAGCTACTACACCATCCATGGAAAAAACGCCATCGGTTACAATGATTTTGAAACGATGTCCCGCTTCATTTGCTTTGATAAGTTGAGCTTCCAAATCTGCCATATCATTATTCTTGAACCTGTATCTTGCCGTTTTGGTCAAGCGAACACCGTCAATAATCGATGCATGGTTCAGTTCATCAGAAATAATAGCATCATCCTGTCCGAACAAAGGTTCAAAAACTCCTCCGTTCGCATCAAATGCCGCAGCATAAAGAATCGTATCCTCAGTTTGGTAATATTGAGCTATTTTTTCTTCCAACTCCTTATGAATATCTTCTGTTCCACATATGAAGCGAACAGAAGCCATACCATAACCACGCCTGTCCATCATTTTTTTCGATGCTTCTATCACGTCTTGATTGGATGCCAAGCCTAAATAATTATTTGCACAAAAATTCAAAACTTTTTGTCCGGTTTCCAAGGTGATTTCAGCTCCTTGAGGAGAAGTGATGATTCGTTCTTTTTTGAACAAACCGGATTCATCAATTTCTTTTAGCGTCTTTTGTAAATGTGTTTTAAATTTTTTACTATACATTTTTGTTTTTTTAAGTATCGAACAAATTTATGAATTTAATTCACTTCAACAACTGATATTTCTTCTGAAATGTAAACTAAAAGCTTTGCTGAAATTTCATAACCCATATTTTCTAAAATCTCCGCATATTCATTGATTTGTTTGAGATGTGATGCTTTATAAATGCCTGTTTTATAATCTATAATAACCACCTGATTGTCTTTCAGAAGAATTCTGTCCGGACGCTTCTGTGTAAATTTTTGTCCGGAGGGAATCAAAATCGCCCTTTCGTTAAGAATTTGATAATCACTTGTAAAATAAGATGCCAGCTGAGCATGTTCAAACAACTCTGTCAAACGTCTATCGATTTTTGTTTTTTCATTTTCATTCAAATGTGATAAATATTTATCTTTTTTTTCCAAATAATCTTCCTTGGTGCTGACTTTTGATAGAATATCATGAATCAAAATTCCGTATAAAACAGATGATTTTTTTTCTTCACTCCAACGTTCAAAACTTTGGGTGTTCACCCTAAGTAAATCATTATCTCTTTCAATCTGCCAATTTTGATACAAAAGCTTATTTATCTCAAACAAATCTTGCTCTTGTGTTTTTGTAGTAGTATTTTTTTTAGGATTTCCCCACACATATATGTTTCCGGTTTCATCTGCAGAAGAAATTTTTTGTTTATCCACAAACTTTTTAAACAAGCTTGCATATGATTCTTTGGCATTTGGCTTATTTTCCTGTTGTGCTTTGGTCAATTTTGTAATGATGAACAATTGCTCTGATGCTCTGGTTAGTGCCACATAAAGCTTATTGAGATTGTCAAATTTTCTTTCTTCGATTAAATCCAAATACAAGTTTTGATGCACGTCAGATTGTTCTAAATACTTTAGCTTTATAGGTAACTGCTCAAAATTATTACAAGCCTCCGTGTCTACTTTTACCCAAGCTCTGTTGGTTTTATCTTTTGATGAAATCAAGTCTGTCTCTGCAAAATAGATGACCACCGGAAACTCTAAACCTTTGGCTTTGTGCACTGTCATCATGCTAACTGTTCCGCTCCGTTTTGAAATATTAATACTCAATTTTTCTCGCACATTGTCCCAATGCAGTAAAAAATCTCTGAGCATGCCTTGAGACATACTGTGAAACTGATGCACATTTGCCATAAAAGTTTCTAAATAAGCCTGCTCTCTTTCATCATCGTCAAGTTTGAACTTATGAATAATATATACGCTAAAATCAAAAATATTTAGATTTACAAGCTGTTCATAATCAACCTTATAGTTGAATTTCATCAAGCTTTTGAACACATCGTCCTTTGTTTGATTTTCAGACAAGACTTCTTTATAAAAATTTTGTTTGTTCAATCCGTCTCGTTCTGCCAGATATTTTAACACTTCATACAATGCATAAGAATCTCCATTTTCCACAAACTTGATAAAATTGACAATAAAATCTACTTTTAGTGCATTTGCCACTAAAAGAGTTTCATCCGAAACAATATCGATGTTTTTTTCAGTAAGAAGCTCTGCAATTTGATAACCTTCTGTTTTTCGGTTAATCAATATGCAGATATCTTCAAGAGAGAACCCATTGCTCTGTGCTTGTTGAATTCCCGCATAGATCAACTCTGCATAAGTTTCTTCTTTATCCATAAAGCGCAATTGTATATATCCTCCCTTTTTGTCTGCATGATCAGGCATTTTTTGCAACACATTTTCATAAACCTTTTGATAAGATTTATTTGTGATATAATTAGGAAAATCTTCAAAAAAACTGTTATTGAATTGCACGATTTCTTGCAAACTTCTCCAGTTAAAGTTCAAATAATCAATCTTTTTATTTGTGATTGGATAAAAAGGATTGCCTTCTCCGGTTTTCAGATTTTCATCACTCAAGGCAATGAATTGTTCCGGTTTTCCCGCACGAAATCTATAAATGGATTGTTTGGCATCACCCACCAACATAATATCACCTTGTGTTCCATTGGAAAATTCTTTAGACAGTGCCTCTCTAATCAGTGGGATTAAATTTTTCCATTGTAAGGATGATGTGTCCTGAAATTCGTCGATAAAATAGTGGCTGTATTTTTCGCCCAAACGCATATAGATATAGGGAGTATCTCCTTCCAAATTTTTCAATATCTCGTTCAAAATCAAACTATTAAAATCTTTGATAAATATCACATGATTTTCAGCTTTATATTGCTCAATTTCATCTAATAAGGCTTTCTGAATGCTCAAAGCATTCAGTTCCTCCAGTAAACCCTTCAACAACAAATATCTGCCCAAGCTATAATCCAAAAAATCTTGGGTCTTCATCAAATGAAAATGCAGTTCTTCGTTGACATTCTCAAGCATCATTTGTTCCGGAGGAGTAAGAGAGTCGTATCCTTTCTTGGTATAATATTCTGCTTTAATCATCGATTTAGAAAGCCTTATTCCTATTTTGATATTAGAAATATTTTCTCCCGACAAAAAATAATTATAAAAACTTCCTATGTTATGTTTAAAAATCGATTCGAAAGGCTTTTTTATTTCAACGCCTTCTTCTCCTATTTTCTTAAATTCTTTTTCCAACAAAAGTTTTTTCCTTTTCAGATTCTTTTTTAAGGCTTTAAAATCTGCTAATGATTTCCCTGATAAGGATTTGATTTCTTCAAAAAAATTATCATCATAAATGATTTTATCGATTTCAATCAAGTTGTTTTTGATGTCCCAAATTTTTTCATCATCAACTTTTTGTTTTGCCAACTCAATAAAAAATTCTGTCAATTCATTGCCTTTCTTTGCTCGAGCAATGAGTTTATCGATTAAGTTTGAAATTACTTCTCTTTGATCTAAAACCACTTCGACATCAACAGGAAGTTTCATGTCTCTGGCAAAAGTTTTTACCAACCGAAACATCATCTTATCTATAGTTGTCAGCTGAAAATCATCATATCGATGCAATATCTCTTTCAATCTTCTCCGGCTTCGTTTCACCAATTCTCTTTGATAAATTTCATCATCATCCGTTCCTATTTGATTTTTTATTTTTGCCTCGGATTCATTTGAGACCGCTTGCATCACATCCAAAATTTTTCCTTCTGCAGCAGCAATCAAGTTTTTTAGAATCCTGTGTTTCATCTCTGCAGAAGCTTTATTGGTAAATGTAATGCCTAAAAGCCGGTGAATATACGTATGTTCCTGTGCTTCAATAATTTTTTTAAGATAGTGTTTGGCAATCTGAAAGGTCTTGCCGGAACCTGCACTGGCATTATAAATAAGGAAGCGTTCTGCTGGCGTCATAAAATCTCTTTGATATTAAGTAAAAATAAACATTTTTTTCTTTAAAATACTTATAAAAAGACTTTTATCGCCTCGTTATAAGCATTTTCAAAAGCTGTGGTATTCAAGCCTGTTTCAATTTTTCTTTGCGCAAAATAGGTTAGTAATTTTTCTGTCGGCAAATTACCCACCAATTCATCTTTTGCCATAGGACAACCTCCATATCCTTTGACGGCGCTATCAAATCTGTTGCATCCGTTATTGAAAGCCGCATCTACTTTTTCAAACCATGAATACGCATCTGTGTGAAAATGAGCGCCAAATTCAATCTCAGAATATTTGGGCACCAAATAAGAAAACAGATTTTTGATTATCTCCGGCGTTGCCGTTCCTACAGTATCGGAAAGTGAAATGATATGTACACCCATATCAATCATGCGTTGCACCCATGATTCTACAATTTCTTCGTTCCATCTGTCTCCATACGGATTGCCGAATCCCATAGAAAAATAAACCACCACTTCTTTGCCATGCTTCACTGCCATATCTAGCATTTCTTGAAGCAAATTTACTGATTGTTCAATGGTTTTTGATGTGTTTCTCATTTGAAAAATTTCAGAAAGAGAAAATGGATAGCCTAAATAATCGATTTGTTTGAATTGAACGGCATCGGTTACACCGCGCATATTGGCAACAATTGCCAAAAGTTTGGTGTTGGTATTCGACAAATCCAATTGTGCCAACACATCTGCCGTATCACGAAGCTGCGGAATGGCTTTTGGCGAAACAAAACTTCCAAAATCCAGCGTATCAAAACCTACATTAAGCAAACTTTGAATATATCTTATCTTGTGCGCTGTCGGAATAAAGTCTTTGATGCCTTGCATGGCATCTCTCGGACATTCAATGATTTTGATTTTATGAGGCAATTGGAAAAATTTTAGGCTAAAAATACAAAAAAGACCGCAATAATTGCGGTCTTTTTTTTATATAATTATAGATTTACCTAATCCTATCAACAGATTTCACGAGTGCTTCATCCCGTTTGATATACTTATTGGCGATAAGTAAAAAAACGATAGAAACCACGGGGAGAATCAACCCAACATCCTTCTTAGAAAAATTCATTTCTCCGGATGATAATCCTAATTGGTATATAAGTAAGCCTAGCATTATCAGAAAACCAAAAACAGCAATTCTGTTCAATAAAATTTGTGTTTTTCTATTTTTATACAAAAAAATATTAATCAGTATCAACATGCTGAATGCAATTACAAGCATATTGTATATTTCATTTTCAAAGGACGGAAAAAGGTCTGTATAGGCAGAAATTCCCAAGAAGAATCCCGCCAAAAAGCCCAAAAACATGTAAACTGTCTGTATTCTCTGAAGCATTCAACTCAATTTTCTACAAAAATACGATAAAATTAGTTTCAGAATAAAAAAAAATCAGTATTATTGCAGTATTATTTCCCACTACAAGAAATAAAAATCCATACGTTTATCTAAAGTTTCTTTACTTAAACTTCATAACGAGAATAACAATTATAAACAATACATTTATCTATGTTAGATATTGAAGCATTAAAGCAGATGAAATTGTCTGAGTTGCAAGAGGTAGCTAAGGCATTAAAAATTAAAAAATATCATCATCTAAAAAAAATGGAAGTTATCTACAAAATTTTAGACTTCCAAGCAGACAATCCGGAAGAAGCACTCCCGATTGCAAGCAGACACAAAACAGACGAACCTTCGGTTCAAACTGAGAACAGATCAAAAAACACTGCACCTGCACGAGGAAAACAGACTAAGAAAAAGTCTGACCAACATGCCGATGAAAGTGAGAGGAAAGACAGCCGTCAAAAACCACATCAAAAACAAAAAACCAAACAACAGTCTGAACAAAAAATTGCTGAACAAAAAGCAGATAAAAATCAAGGCAGAAGACCCAAAAGAACATCTCAAAACAGAAATCAAAGAGATAATCGAAAAGAGCAACCACAAGGAGAACGGACACAAGAAAAGGAAAGACAAAACAATGAAAAGCCAACTGCTGATAACAAACAAAAAAATCAACATAAAAAACAGAATAAGAGAGAAAACTTTGAATTTGACGGCATCATTGAAACCGAAGGTGTTTTAGAAATCCTTCCTGACGGATATGGTTTCTTGCGCTCTGCAGATTTTAACTATCTCAGTTCTCCTGATGATGTCTATATATCTCAATCTCAAATCAGATTGTTTGGGCTTAAAACAGGAGACACTGTCAGAGGAATTATTCGTCCTCCAAAAGAAGGAGAAAAATATTATCCGCTAATCAAAGTGGTTAGAATCAACAACCAAGACCCCTCCGTGGTAAGAGATCGTGTTTCTTTTGAACATTTGAAACCTATTTTCCCTGAAGAAAAACTAAATATTGCCGCAAAAAACAATACGCTTTCAACCAGAATAATGGATTTATTTGCGCCCATTGGAAAAGGACAAAGAGCTATGATTGTTTCCCAACCCAAAACAGGTAAGACCATTTTGCTCAAAGACATTGCCAATGCCATTGCCGCCAATCATCCTGAAGTATATCAAATCATACTTTTGGTCGATGAGCGTCCCGAAGAAGTCACGGATATGCAAGAAAACGTTACGGGAGAAGTGATTGCTTCTACTTTTGACGAACCGGCAGACAAACATGTGAGAATTGCCAATATTGTCATTGAAAAAGCCAAAAGAATGGTAGAAAGCGGCTTGGATGTAGTAATATTGTTAGACTCTATCACTCGTTTGGCAAGAGCTTATAACACGGTTCAACCTTCCTCAGGAAGGGTGCTCTCGGGTGGAGTAGATTCTAATGCTTTGCATAAACCCAAAAGATTTTTTGGAGCGGCAAGAAATATTAAAAATGGCGGTTCGCTCACCATCATTGCAACAGCTTTAATCGATACCGGTTCTAAAATGGATGAAGTGATTTTTGAAGAATTTAAAGGAACCGGAAACATGGAACTGCAGCTGGATCGAAAATTAGCAAATCGCAGAATATTCCCCGCCATTGATATCATGGCTTCCAGTACAAGAAAAGACGACTTGCTACATGATGAAAGAACACATCAAAGAATGTGGCTGTTGAGAAGATATCTCGCAGACATGAATCCTATTGAAGCAATGGAATTTGTCAAAGAACGCATCAAAGACACGCAGTCTAACGAAGAGTTTCTGATTTCTATGAATGGATAAATAATAATAACTCTATTATAAAAAAATAGCGGCAGAAATTCTGCCGCTATTTTTTTATAACCCAACTGAATAAACTCAAAATATCTTTTTCCCTGAACCTTCTTCTTCCTCTTCAATTTCTTTCTTTGTTTTACGAATAGATTTTCCCTTATTAAACCTATAAGTCACACGCAACATAAAGATATTCTTCAATAAAGTAATGTCATAAGTATTTGTTTCATTATAAGTGGGCGCTGCAATATAAGAACCTTGTTTATAGTCCACTCCAAAATCAACCGGCAACATATAAAAAACCATCACATTCAGCTTGTCTTTCAAAAACGGCTTTTGCAACATCAACCCCCAGAAATCATTGTTCCATCTGTTGTAACCCTGAGGGGTAATGATTTTTTTCATGTTATTTTGATAGATTAATCCCGATGTGATTTTATGTTTTGGAATCATATAAATCAAATTTCCACTCATTGTCCAGTCATTGACATGATTGGTTTTGCCTTGATATTCAATACTGCTGTTGAAGAAGTTCGCATTGGTTTGTAGGATAAGTTTTTTACTAAACGGAATGGTCAACCCTCCTTTGATTCCATAATTTTTATATTTTCCCACATTGTCATAAGTATATTCAAAAATACCGTCATTTCTCAATCTTCCTATTCGCCCGATGTAATTATTTGACAGATGATAATAAGGCTCAATTGATGCCAAACCTCTCATAACATTGAACTTAACGGATAATTTGTGGTTTACGGCGGGTTCCAACAACGGATTCCCCTTACTCACCGTTTGATTGTCTATAACAATTGTATTGGGATTGGCTTGACTAATGGAAGGATAAATGCTTGATGAGCGATATTTGAATTTGATATCCAACATTTTTATAGGACTATATTTAATATCCGCATAGGGTTGATAGATAAAATATCTGGTTCTTTTTCCAAATGCCTCCGGCAAGCTCATTTCTGCTGCGGCACCAAATTTGAAACTCAATTTTTTACTGAGGTTCAAAGCATAATAAGCATACAATTTATGTCGTAAATCCTTATAAGTAAAATCTGTTTTATTGGCTTCGTCTATGCCTGTTGTTCCGGAGCTGAAACTATTAGTAACCTTCTTGTATGTGTTTCCATATCCAAGCTGAATGCTGGATTTGTCATTGAGTTGATGTGTAAACTCTGCATTCAGTTTTGTGTTGGTCTTGTCATTTACACCGGATTCTATTCTGCTGAGAACAGCATTTGTCAAATGTTTGTTCGTATAATCATTTTGATAGCCTGAATACGTAAAATCTACATTTAATGTATTTTTTTCATCAAATTTTCCAATGTAAAACAACGAATGGTAGTTTGTTTTGGAATCTGAATCTTCTGCATTTTCCGTATCATAGGCATTGACTTCATTTCCTCCCACTAAATGAGATACTCTATATTTATTTGAACTTGTGTTTTCTCTAAAAAATAAGCCTCTGAAATTACTCTCAAAACTTATTGTGTGCCTTGGATTGATATAATAATCTGCTCCAATAGTCATATGATCATTCAAGTTTTTCATAAAAGAATTGGGGTCTGCACCTCTTGATTCCTCCATTATTGTAACACCACTGTTATACTGTTTTTTGCTGTATGTAGGAATGGAAAAATTATTGTAATAATTATCAAATTTAACATAGATATTAACCTTGTTATATGTATAATTTAAACTGGTTGAAAATGTATTGATAGGAATTATATAGTCTTTATGCCAAGCATCAGGATCGGATATAAGTTGATTTTCTATAAAAAATTCTGTTCCTTTATAATTGGTTTTCAGAATAACATCAATAATGGCAGAATAGCCTTCCAATCCGTATTTTCCTCCCGGATCACGAATTACTTCAATTTTTTTCAACCTGTCCGGATCTAAATTTTTGATATATTCTTTATCTTTTTCAAGCCCGTTGACCAAAATTTTGATATTATCTTCTCCATCAACTTTTATGGAATTATTGTACCTGTCATAGGTCACCCCTTTCACTTTTGCCAACACATCTTTGGTGTTTGCCGTTCCAACTTTCATCTTGTTTGTTACAACATAGACATCTTTGTCCACTTTAAAATCTTTGGTTTCTCCCTTGATCGTCACAGCTTTCAGCATATTGTCATCCAACACCAATTTGGTCGTGCCTACAAATTGATTAACCCTGCTGATATAAATATTTTTTGATTGCTTTTTATACCCCATATAATCAACTTCCATTCGGTATTTTCCGCTTGCTAAAGCGGCTTCAAAAAAGCCTCTACTATCCGTAGCTACTCCTTTAACCAAACTACTGTCTTTCACACTATAGAATCCCACGGCACAAGATTCCAGACCTTTTTTGGTCTTGGCACCAATCACTTGTCCTGAAACATAATGCTCTTGCTGAGCAAAAATTTGATTGCTGAAAACCAACAATAATATCAATATAAATTTTGTCAATTTTTTTTTGTCAATTCGATTCATTTTTATTTTCATTTTTTTATCATTTAGTTATTTGTTGCGTAAATTCCGAAAGATTTCTTTAAATCAAATAATTTTACTTACTGAACTGTTTGATTTTACTGCCGAAATGTATTTTTACAACATTTTTTGGATATTATGTTCTAGTGACGAAGAAAAAATAAAAATGTTACAATTGTGGCAAACAAAAAAAGCCCCACAGAAAATCTGTAGGGCTTTTTTTATATTCTTAAAAGATTAAAAATTATTCCGCTAGAATAATTACTTTATTATTTTTCATTTCAATTGTTCCGGAGTTGATTGGCAAATGTGCTTCTCCATCTGAAAAATCAAACTTATCTTTTTGCTCATCTTCAATCTTGATTTCCGCTCCTTTAATTCTCAACAAACCTTTTTGTAGAATTGAAACAATCGGTGCGTGATTGTTTAAAATCTCAAATTCTCCAAAAACGCCGGGAGCTAATACGGAGTCAACTTCACCTGAAAACAAGACTCCTTCCGGAGTAACGATATCTAGTTTCATTCTTTTGTTATTTTAAATTAGAACAATTGTGTTATTCTACTGCTTCAGCCAACATTTTTTCTCCGGCTTCAATGGCATCTTCAATACCTCCTTTCAAGTTGAAAGCCGCTTCGGGAAGGTGGTCTAACTCTCCATCTATGATCATATTAAATCCTTTGATTGTATCCTTGATATCAACCAAGACTCCCGGAATGCCCGTAAACTGTTCTGCAACATGGAACGGCTGAGATAGGAATCGTTGCACACGCCTTGCTCTGTGAACAACCAATTTATCTTCTTCACTCAATTCTTCCATACCGAGAATTGCAATGATATCTTGCAATTCTTTATATCGTTGCAGAATTTCAATGACTCTTTGCGCAGTTTCATAATGTTCTTTTCCTACTATCTCAGGGCTCAAAATTCTCGATGTTGAATCTAAAGGATCTACAGCGGGATAAATACCTAATTCTGCGATTTTACGAGAAAGCACCGTTGTTGCATCCAAGTGAGCAAAAGTTGTTGCCGGTGCAGGGTCAGTCAAGTCATCTGCAGGCACATAAACCGCCTGAACAGACGTAATAGATCCATTTTTAATGGATGTAATTCTTTCTTGTAGGGCTCCCATTTCCGTAGCTAAAGTAGGTTGATATCCCACTGCTGAAGGCATCCGTCCTAAAAGTGCGGAAACCTCAGATCCGGCTTGTGTAAAACGAAAGATATTATCTATAAAGAACAATACATCTTTTCCTTTTCCCGTTCCTGCACCATCACGAAAATATTCAGCAACTGTCAATCCTGAAAGAGCAACACGAGCACGTGCTCCCGGAGGTTCGTTCATCTGTCCGAAAATAAAGGTTGCTTTAGAGTCTTCTAATTCTTTTCTATCAATTTTGCTGATATCCCAACCTCCTTCTTCCATAGATTTCATAAAATCTTCACCATATTTGATAATCCCCGATTCCAACATCTCACGAAGCAAGTCATTTCCCTCACGTGTACGTTCTCCCACACCCGCAAAAACAGACAATCCACCGTGTCCTTTTGCAATGTTATTAATCAATTCTTGAATCAATACGGTTTTTCCAACACCGGCACCACCAAACAAACCGATTTTACCTCCTTTTGAATAAGGTTCAATCAAATCAATTACTTTGATTCCGGTATATAGAGGTTCTGAACTTGTGGTTAAATCATCGAACTTTGGAGCCGGTCTGTGAATAGGGCTTCCGTTTTCTCCATCTTTTGGCATGGCTTCCATTCCATCAATCGGATCACCAATCACATTGAATAGACGACCAAAAACTTTTCCGTTTGGCATTCTGATAGGGGAGCCCAAAGCTTTAACGTCTTGTCCTCTTTGCAAACCATCGGTAGAATCCATTGCGATTGAACGAACGGTGTTTTCTCCTGTGTGTTGTTGCACTTCTAAAATGACATCTTGTCCGTCCGGACGTGTAACCACCATAGAATCATAAATCTTTGGCAAACTGACATTCTCTCCCTCAAAAACCACATCGATCACAGGACCGATAATTTGAGATACTTTTCCTACTTTTTGTGACATGTATTGAAGTTTTATTTTGACAATTTTTAAATTGTTGCAAATATATAAAATCTGATTGTTTTGACAATAGCGAAGATTAAAAAATATTTTCCATTGAAATCAAAGTGATAACCGCCTATTCTTTGCGCTGTTCAATCTTCATGATTCCACTGATTTCGTTAATTCTAACGTTCTTGAAATTCATATCCGAATCAAAACCATATCCTTCAATTTTTTCATCATTTTGTTTCAAAACGGTTTTTTCTTCTCCAAAGATGTGATTGTTGTTCATATCCCAAAAAAGATGCGATGTATCTAACGAGCCACCGTCATATCCTTGAATGTGAACATTACCGACCAATTCGGCGAAATCAGGGTTTCTATAGATATATCCTTTATCTGCCGTAATGATAGTGATTTCTCCACGCTCTGAATTTATGATTTCGATTTTTATTTTCTGCGGAAAAGATTGATATTGAAATTGAATTTGGTTACTGAAATCCGTCATAGTCGGAGCAGTGAGTATCAATACGCTGTTACCCATCAAAGTATAGGTGAGTTTAAAATTCTTGGTTTCAGAAATGGGAATATCTTCATTTTTCTTATACAAACTTTCAACTTGCTCAATGTTTTTTGAGCAAGAAAAAAGCATTGTTGCCAATAGACTGACAACAATGCTTTTTATGATATATCTATTTTGAACAGGCATTAAGCCATTTCTTTATTTTATGTTTGGCACCTTTACGCTTCCACCAATCCAACATCCCATTTTTACGGTTTTTCCCGCCATGGACTTCATGAATATTTGTTGTTTGCTTGGCGCTTTTGCTCTATAATTGGCAGCCATTTTTCTTGCATACTTCGTTTTAGAAGGGTCAACACTTGCTGCTCTGTCAGCCATACTCGCTGCCAGCCAATAGGTTGCTCTTTTTGAGAATTCATCTGTTCCACATTGATTGGCACTCGATGCATACAATTGTGCTATCAAAATGTAAGCGCCTCCCATTGATGGTTTGAATTCCAATGCTTTTCTCGCATAAGTTCTTGCTTGTGCTTTTTGACCTCTGTTTTTAGAAAGTTTAGCCAATTTATAATACACTTTGGCTTTGTCATAAGCCTCGGTTGTTAGGTTAATTGCTTTTTTATAATAGCTCACTGCTTGCGCATAATTTCTATCTTTCTCATTCATAATACCCAAATAGTATGAAGAACTATAAGAAGGATTGATAACATTCATTTGTTCAACTAATTTCTTAAAAATGGGATCTTTTGTGCATTCTTTTTTACTCAAGTTGGCTGCCGCTTTTTTCAGCCAAGCCACATTTTCTTTGTTGTCATCAAAGTTACGTGTATAGAGAGGAACAAGGTGTTCACAATCTCCCAGTTCTCCCAAAATTTTATCCATTTCTCCTAATACAATACTATAAGCAGGAATGTATTGCTTTGCTTGTTTCAGTCTGCGAGCTTCCTTTTTTGAGAGTTCTTCACTTTCTTCTTTCTTTTGAAGCACCTCCATTTTCTTAGTATATTTCACCACATAAGAATCTAAAGCTTCTGAGATTTTATCATAATGATTAATCACATCTTCAAAAGAGAGCTTGTTGTTTTTGAACATAGCAACCGCGGCATCAAAATAAGCATAAAGTGCCTTGGGATTTGTAAATTTACTCTTGCCTTTTGTAAAACCGTCATTGAAAACCTTATATAGGTCTTCTTTTGTCCCGGTTTTATATTTCAGCATTAACAAACCTTTTCCTTGATAGGTCTTTCCAATATATTTTGAATTGGGAAAGTTGGCAATCCATTGATCATAAAGTTTAGTCAGCATACTGAGATTTTCTTTGACCTTTGCATCATCTTTTGCCGCTTGAGCTTTCTTTAACTTTGCATAATAGATTTGTATACCATCATCAAAAACGGCTTCACTGAGTTTTGGACAAGATTTATATACTTTTTCCCAATATGGCATTGCTGCATCATACTTTTTAGCTTTCACCATGTCATGACCTAAACTGAGATTTACATTACATTCCTCTTTTTCTTGTGCAAAAACACTAAACGTAGAAAATAATATCAATCCTAAAAGTGTGTAAATCGTTTTCATATTCTTATTTTTTAATTAATTTTTCTTTTGATGAACCAACTGTCATTCAATGACAAGCCGATATGTATGTTAAAATAGTTTTCTTTTATCAAATGTGATGAAACTTTTCCTTTTTGCCCAACTTCAAAACCAATATTCAAGTTTGAAATTTTTCTCCCTGCCGGTAATCCAAGACCAAAAGTTATGCCAAAATCATTTACAGCTTCATTATAAAGACGCATTCCCGTATCTTGATAATTTATACCGAGTCTATAAGTGATTCTTTTCCAATAGCTTGTGATTGAGTTGTGTTGTGGTGTATAGAAACCTCCCAGTTTGAATTTTCTTGCATCGCTATAGGTCAAATAAGAAGGATCGTAAAAGTTATTCTTAAAATTATTAAGTCCCACATAATCAAATTCAAAACCTATAAACCATCTGTTTTTGCTTCCGTATCCGGTTCCCACACTCAACTCATAAGGTAACAAAAGTTTTGTAAACTCGTGCTTGTTTGTGATACTTTCAACCACTCCATTAGACGATATCAATTTGGTTTCTCTCACATTTTCTTGTGAGAGTTTTGATTCTAAGCGAAAGTTAGTATTGAAAGTTGCATATTTATTTTGTTTGAAATCATAGAAAAAATTTGCACCTACTTTCAACGCATGCCCGCTACTAATGCTTTGATTGTTCTCTTGTGTAAAAGTATAGACATCATTTTCTTTCCATTGATATTCATGATCTATATGACCGAAATAATACTGATATTCCGCTCCTATTGAAACATACTTGTTAATTTTATAAGAGCCTGCTACAAAAACTTTGTTTGTTCCACCTCTTCCCGAATAGGATGTTACATCGGTTTCTGTCTTCTTCAATATTTTGTATCCAACCGATGTCACCGGTGTTAATCCGAATCCGAATCCTGCTTTCTTGCCAAAAGGAAGCGCCAAAGAAAAATAGGATGCCTTATGTGTAGAACGCCAATCTTTGGATTGAGTGTCCGACAATAGCACAAAATTATTCAACATTCCAAAACTAAAACTCACAAACTTCAACTCTGAAAGAGAAGCCACATTGTTCATATTATAGTGTAAACTGTCCACATAAGCATTAATTCCTCCCATTGAAATATTCTCCACTGCACCTTTAAAAGTGACATCTCCCATTCCAAAAAATGAATATGGAGACGGCGATGCGTCTTGAGCATAAAAATGCTGAAAGCTGCTGAAAACCAAAAATAATATGACTAATAATTTCTTATGACTCATCTGTTTGTATGTTCAAGTTTAAAATATAATTCATTCCTTCCAACAGAATGAATTTTGAATTAGCAAATATCTTATTTTTTACGTACTTAGCAAAAACTTTCTCGTCTCCTCCTGTTAAAAAAACTGTTAAATCTTTGTATTTTAAACTATATTTAACAATAAAAGTCTCTATTTCATTAAGCGTTCCATTTACCACGCCCGATTGTATAGATGATTTAGTGTCTGTTCCTATCAAATCAATTTTTGAAGCGGGAATATGCAATCTAGGCAAATTGGCCGTATAATCATTCAACGATTTGTATCGAAGATAAAGTCCGGGAGAAATGGCACCTCCAAAATAGCTGTTTTTGTTATCCACAAAATCATAGGTGATACAAGTTCCGGCATCAATAATCAATTTATTTGTATCCGGCTGCTTTAGAATTGCTCCGGCAACCAATGCCAATCGGTCTGCTCCAATGGTTTTCGGCGTTTTATATTTAATTCCAAAAGGTAAAATCAAATCGGATGTGAGCAACATAAATTTAATTTTCTTTTCTTTTAAAAAATCCTTTAAAAAAGCTATTTCTGTCCCCACTTGAGAAATAATAGCTTGTTGTATCTCAAACTTCTCAGCAAGTAATTTAATCTCAGAAACAACCTGAAAATGTTTCACACGAATCAAATAAAGCATCTCTTCTTGAGAAAAAACAGCTAATTTCACATTCGTGTTCCCTATATCTATAATTAAATTCATACCGATATAATTATCTTTTTTTTTATCTTGCAAGCTCAAAAATACAACAATGAGCCGAATAAGCGGATTTTCAAAAATATCAAAAAATGATAAGATAGATTGGCTTTTGCAAAATTATCTTCAAAACGATAAAAAAGCTAAAAGAATTTTGAAACAATATTGGAATACGGATAAAGCTTTGCAACAGCTCCATGATGGTTTCATAGAAAACACTATCAGTAATTTTTATTTGCCTTATGCTCTCTCTCCAAATTTCCTGATAGATAATAAAACCTATGCTGTTCCCATGGTCATTGAAGAAAGTTCTGTGGTGGCCGCTTCGTCAAAAGCCGCAAAATTTTGGATGACCCGCGGAGGTTTTAAAACTACAATTTTAGGAAATACAAAGATTGGACATATTCACTTTTTATATGACGGCAATACAAATACATTAAAAAACTTTTTTGAGCAACATAAATCCGTAATTCTTGAAAAAATTAATCCGCTTCAAAAAAACATGAAACAGAGAGGGGGAGGAATATTGGAAATGAAATTAATCGACCAAACCGGCAAACTGGAAAATTATTATCAAATTGAGATAAAATTTGATACTGTTGATTCTATGGGTGCAAATTTTATCAATACCATCTTAGAAGAAATTGCTATTATTTTTAAAAATTTATCTAAGAATCATCTTCCCAAAGAGCCGGACATCATTATGAGTATTCTATCAAACTACAACTTGGAATGTGTTGTGAGATCTGAAGTTTCTTGTAAAATTGCCGATTTGGCAACTGATCAATATAGCGGAGCAGAATATGTAAAACGATTTATCAAAGCCATCGAAATTGCTGAAGTGGAACCCTATCGTGCAGTGACACACAACAAAGGCGTGATGAATGGCATTGATGCTGTTGTGATTGCCACGGGAAATGACTTTAGAGCCGTGGAAGCCAACGCACATGCTTTTGCAGCAAAAAACGGAAAATATACCAGCCTGACTCATGCAGAAACAAACGGGAAATTTTTTAAATATTGGATTGAAATTCCCTTAAGTCTGGGGACAATCGGTGGATTGACCGGTATTCATCCTCTAGTGAAATTTTCTCTTCAATTGCTACAAAATCCGAATGCACGAGATTTGATGAAAATTGTTGCAACAGCCGGATTAGCTCAAAATTTCTCCGCTCTGAACTCTCTGATTACAGACGGCATTCAAAGTGGTCACATGAAAATGCATTTGAATAATTTGCTAAACTTTTTGGGAACAACAGAAGACGAAAAAAGCTTTGCACAATCATACTTTAAAGATAAAAGGGTCAGTTTCAATAAGTTAAAAGAAATTTTGAATAAATAAGCATATTCATTACATTTGTAGATACTAAATCTTGTCATTATGAAAACAAAACTATCTATAATCCTTTCAATATTCTTAAGTCTAACCGTAACAGCACAGACTTTTACAAAAACTACTATTTCCAATGCAAATGCCAACGGAGCTATGGGCATTTTGGAAAAAGAAATCAACGGAGACAGTCATATGGATTTGATTGGAACCAGCACGAATTCAAACACTGTGATGTATTTTATCAACAACGGAAACGGCACTTTTACACAACATATCATCGACAATAATCTAAATCAGGCTGCCTATGCAGACGCCTATGATTTGGACGGTGATGGAGATTTGGACTTCACCGCTGTCGGATATACAGACTTGGTGTGGTATGAAAATGACGGAAATCTTAACTTTACACGACATGATATCACAAGCTTGAACGACCCTACTTTTGTTCGTGCCTATGATGTGGATAGTGATGGAGACGGAGACATAGGAGTTGCCATATTCGGTGAAAATTATATTACAGGGTTTTTTAACGATGGAAACGGAAACTTCAATAGAATGAACTTGATTAGTATTGCAGGACCAAGAGTATTCAACGGTGGTGATTTTGACGGCAATGGCAATGCAGATGTCTTGTTATCTTCTTTCACCGGAAATGAAATTGCTTGGTATAGTTTCAACGGTTTCACTTTTATCAAACACGCCGTGGCAACCAATTTCAACGGCGCCTACGGAGTTGAAGGAAGTGATATTGACGGAGATTCAGACTATGATATTGTAGCCGCAGCATCCAACAGCAATGAAATTGCTTGGTTTGAAAATAATGGAAATGGAAGCAGCTTCATAAAACACAGCATTGATACCAATATGGCACATGCCATTCAGGTTCATGTTATAGATATAGACAACGACGGCGATAAAGACGTAGTTGCAACGGGCTTCGGAAATACAAATGGCGGATCGACAACTAACCACCAAGTCGCAATTTATTATAATGATGGCAATCAGAATTTCAACAAAGTCGTAGTTGACAATACCGGCATGGGACCTACAAATCTCAGTGTTTTTGATTTCACCGGAAACGGAGCCGTTGATATTGCGTTTGCCGCCTCGGTTGGAGATGAATTCGTGTTATTGAGCAATAACAACGCAAGTATTAGCGAAGTAACAGAAAAAAGCTTTGAAGTTTATCCTAATCCGGCAAAAGATTTTATCAATATATCATCTGACCAAACTATTCGGTTAATTCAAATTTTTGATCTCACCGGAAGAAAAATTTTAGAAACAAAACAACAAAGTATTTCTATTGACAAGTTCCCCGAAGGACACTACGTAATTCAAATTAATTACGAAAACGGGAAAGTTGCCGCCAGAAAACTAATCAAATTATAGTTTGGAATATTATAGCCCCGGAAAAATTCTGCTAACCGGAGAATATTTGGTACTTGATGGAGCCAAAGCTTTGGCTTTGCCTGTAAAATACGGGCAAACTCTACGTGTATTAAACGCGTTGTCAAATAATTTTTCTTGGAAAAGTTTAGACCAAAATAAACACAAATGGTTTTTTGCCGATTTCTCACCTGATTTATCTATTGACAACACTTCCGACTATGACAAAGCAAAAATTCTTCAAAAACTTCTGATGTTCATTCGTATTGAAAAGCCTGAATTATTTAAAACCGGTTTAGATTTTACGACATATTTGAATTTTGATAAAAATTGGGGATTAGGAACATCATCAACTTTGGTCAATAATCTGGGACAATGGGCAGAAATCAATGCTTTTGAACTACTAAAACTATCTTTTGGCGGTAGTGGCTATGACATTGCCGTCGCACAAGAACAAAAAGCGCTTATATATCAAATCAAACCAAAACCTAACTGGAAAATCGTTAATTTTCAGCCGGATTTTAAAGACAAATTATTATTTGTGTTTCTGAATCAAAAGCAAAACAGCAGGCAAGAAATCAAAGCATATCAAATGAAAAAAGCGAATACGGAGACAGTCAAAAGAATTTCAGAAATTTCTCAAAAAGCCTTACTTTCAAAAACCATCGATGAATTTTCTGCCCTCATGGATGAACATGAAAGCATACTTTCAAAAGTTCTCAATCGTCCGACCGTAAAAGAAATCTATTTTTCCGATTTTCAAGGTAGCATCAAAAGTCTTGGTGCTTGGGGAGGAGACTTTGTGCTGGCAACAAAAAATGATGCCGAATATTTCAAAACTAAAGGTTTTAATACGGTTTTTGAATTCGACAAATTTATTCAAAAATAAAAACCCGATTGGAAAACAAATCTAATCGGGTTAAAAAATAATTTTATGCCTCTATCCGGTCACAATCTCTTATCAATTTTTTCCTTCGGATAGAAAGCTTTAACATCATAGACCACAGCATTCTTTGCTTTCAAATCATCCAAATTCAAATCTCTGAACTTATCGTGAGAAACTGCCAAAACAATGGCTTGATATTTTTTTGATAAGTCTTCCGTAAGTTCCAACCCGTATTCATATTCCACTTCATCTTTTGATGCCCACGGATCATAAACATCGACATTGATTCTATACGACTGTAGTTCTCTGATTACATCGATAACACGCGAATTTCTGATATCCGGCGTATTCTCTTTGAAAGTAATACCCAAAACCAACACATTTGAATTTTTAATCGGCAAGTCTCTGTCAATCATTAACTTGACGGTTTGTGTCGCTACAAATTTTCCCATACTGTCGTTCATTCTTCTTCCTGCCAAAATAATCTCAGGATGATAGCCCACTTCTTGTGCTTTTTGTGCCAGATAAAACGGATCTACACCAATACAATGTCCTCCAACCAATCCGGGTGTAAATTTCAAGAAATTCCATTTGGTTCCGGCTGCTGCCAACACGTCTTGCGTGTCAATATTCATCAATTCAAATATCTTTGCCAGCTCATTGACAAAAGCAATATTAATATCTCGTTGTGAATTTTCAATTACCTTTGCCGCTTCAGCCACTTTGATTGTTGGAGCCAAATGAGTTCCTACCGTGATAATCTCATTATACAGCTTGTTTATTCTTTGTCCAATTTCAGGAGTTGAACCTGATGTCACCTTTTTGATATTATGCACACGCCTGAGTTTATCTCCGGGGTTTATTCTCTCGGGCGAATAGCCCAAATAAAAATCTTTATTGAGTTTCATCCCCGATACTTTTTCCAACACAGGAAGACAAACATCTTCTGTTGCTCCGGGATAGACCGTAGATTCATAAATAACAATATCTCCCTTTTTGAGATATTTGCCAATGGTTTCACTGGCTTTGATCAAAGGTGTCAAGACAGGACGATTATTTTTATCTGTCGGGGTAGGCACCGTTACGATATAAATATTTGAATCTGTCAAATCATCTAGAGAACAAGAAACAAATAAGCCTTTTGCTTGATTATTGTTGTTTTTAAGCACTTTTTTGAGTTCGTCATCCTCCACTTCCAAAGTGAAATCATTGCCGTTTTTGAGCTCTTTTACTCTGTTCTCATTGATATCAAAACCCATTACGGAAAATTTCTTGGCAAATTCAACTGCCAGCGGAAGACCGACATAACCCAAGCCTATAATTGCTATTTTATCGTTTGTATTCATTATTTAGATTTATTTACCTTTTAAATATTTCTTTATTTTATGTTTGAGTTGTCCAAAGAAACCTCTTTTCTGATCAAAATATCCGCCATAGCCGTAACCATAGCCATAACCATAATTTTTGCTATAACCATATCGTTTCATCATATTAACTTTGAAATCGTTATAAATAATAGCTACATTTTTTATTTCTTTCTTCTTATATCTCTCATCTAGTTTTTTTACAAAACTCCTTAGTGTATATTCTTCTCTGGTTACAAACAATAAAAAATCCGCATATTTCTGCAATTCCATTGCATCAGAGACCAAACCTATCGGCGGTGTGTCAATGACAATGTAGTCATATCTTTCAGACAATTCTTTAAACAGTTGTTCCGTATATCGATTCAATATCAATTCAGACGGATTAGGGGGTACGCTTCCTGCCAAAATGATGTCTAATTTTTTTGTTGAGGTTGACACAATGATATCATCAAGAGTAGCCTCTCCCGTCAAAAAATGAACAATTCCTCTTTGTTTGATTTTTGCCTCTTCAAAATATTCTTTAAATTTGGGCTTTCTTAGATCAAATTCCAACACTACGGTTTTCTTGTCACTAATTGCTTGAATCAGACCCAGATTTGTTGAAATAAAAGTCTTTCCTTCTTTGGAAATCGATGAAGTTACCAATATTGATTTGGAAGAAGCTTTTGGATTGTTGAACATGAACCGTAAAGATGAACGAAGAGACCTAAATGATTCTGTCACCACACCACTTGGAAAATTCAAAACAGGCAGTTTTCCTTTCTTTTCAAAATGATGAATATAGCCCAGCAGGGGAATGTCCGTGATATCTTCCAAATCAGAAACATCGTGTATCTTATTGTCAAACACAAAAACCGTCAACGTATAAAGTGCCGGCAATAACAAGCCCAAAAGCAAGGCTAAAAGATAATTTATTTTTCTGTTAGGCGCCACAGGCAATTGACCGATATCTTTTGCAGAATCTATAATTTTTAAATCGGAAACATTAGATGCTTTTACAATACTTGCTTCATTTCTTTTCTGTAGCAAAGTATTATAGATCTCTTCTTTCAAATCATACTTTCTCTTCAGAGTCAGTAGGGTTTGTTTTTCCTCAGGTAATTTATTGATTCTGGCTTCCAACTTATAAATTGAACCTCTCACTCGTTTCATTTGTTCACCGAGGTTACGCATCACGGAGCCTGTTGTTTCCAACAATGATTTTCGAATAGATTCGATTTCCAGGTCTATCTTCTGAATCGGAATGGAATTTTGTTGAAAATTTGATGCCATTTTCTTTCTTTCTATGGCCAGTTGCGTAATTTTAGCTACATTTTGAATAATTGTAGGGTCTTCGATTCCTACCACTGTCGGCGCCGGCAAATCTGCATAATGTCTTTTGTCATTCAAATAACGTTGCAATTGTTCATAGTAAATCTTTTTCTGAAAAATGGTATTTTTCTTTAAATCCAAAGCCGTAATTTTTTCATAAATCTTTGCTGTTGGATCATCCAAATTCAACACAGTCTTATTTTTCACGAATTTTTTTAAATCCTTAGATGCCGATGTCAAATCATTTTGAATAAAAGACATGGTTGAATCAATGAATTTAATCGTATTGATTGCATATTTGTTTTTATCATCCAAGATTTTATCTTGCAACATTTGTGTTGTAACATTCAGATAGTCTTGTAGTTTTTGTTTGTTTGTCCCACGCAAAGTCATTACCAAAATCGATGAATTCTTATCTTTTGTTTTCACCTTGAGTTGGTCTTTATATGCCATCACAACCTGATTGAAATTCTTCAACTCAAACACATAATCTTTGCCTTTCCTGATTGTGTGTTCAATAGGTTTTAAAACAATTTTTCCGCTTAGAAAATTCAAATTAAAAACTTCTCCAATTTTGAAATTCTGTTTAAATTTTCTGTTTTCAAGTTTATAATCGGTTAATTTCAATGTCTTATAATCATAAACTTGCACTTCTTTTTGCTCAACCTCAAAACTTAATTCAAAAGTGTTTTCATCCAAAAATTTAATCTTCATCGGAACATTGATGAGTTGCGCATGATCTTCGTCAAGAATAAGTTCAAAAGGACTATCTTTATAAATATCGATCAGATGATACTTGCCTTTTTTGCTATATACAATATAACTTTTCAAAGCTCTGATTACATCTTCATTATGTGTTCTGGATTTGAATGTAGTAACAATCATGTCCACCTTGTCGCTCACTCCGCCCCAATTAAACACCAAACTCATGTTTGATGTAAAAAAAGGATTATTTTCATCTTTCACCGTAACATAAGTGTCTAGTGCATATATGTTTTGTTTCCTCACATTCAAATAATGTGCGATGAAAAAAGTGATTAATAAAGCGATAATGAAAAGCTTCCAATTTTTCAACAGCTTAAGTAAAAAAAGCTTAAAATCAAATTGGGACTGTTCTCCAAAAGAAAATTGATTTTCCATATAGTTTATTTATACAATCTGGTCAATAAGAATATCGAAGTTATCAAAGACAGTGCCGTAATGGTTGTATTGATTGTTTTTGCAAACGTATCACCCGTTCCTAAGGTTTTCTGACGCAAGGGTTTTACATAAATGATATCATTAGGTCTGATATGAAAATAAGGGGAATTCACCACATTGGCATTTGTCAAATCGAGAATTTTTTTGATTCTTTTTCCTTGTTCTTCTCTCATCACCACAACTTTTTTCCTGTCTCCGACAAGCGTAATATCTCCGGCATTGGAAATCGCATCAAATAAATTAGCTTTTTCTTTATATAAAACCCCGGTTAAAGGTTTTTTGACTTCTCCCATAATTGTATAGGGAATTCCTGCCAATTTCACTCTGATAAAAATATCATCCAAAGTTTTAAACTGATTTTTCAGCAAAGCTTGTTTAATATTCTGTTTGATTTGATCGTAGTTCATTCCTTCGACTTGCATTTTTCCTATAATCGGCAATTCTATATTTCCTTCTTCATCAACTGTATAACCTCTGAAATATAAATTTTCAGAGCTTGACCTTGCTCCTGACGATTTAGGTTGTGTTGAACTAAAAAGCTTCTGAATAACATCGTTTGATGAGCTGATATCTATAAAAAGCACGTCTCTTTTCTGAACTTTATAGTCTTCTATGGATGCTGCTTGTCCGTCAATTTCTCCCTGCACATACACAATATTCTTATAGGGAACACACGATGTGAAAATTGAAGTCAATAGTAAAATATAAATGATTTTTTTCATTACTTGATTCAAATTTAATTCAACCACAAAGGTATTATAATATCCGTAAATGTTAAAAATTATTTTAATTCATCCAAATCAGGATATAAGAAATCGTTATACGGAAACCTTTTGATGTGAATTTCTCGAACATTCTTGTATAATAAATCTTTGAGTTCGCCTATATTGATTTTATTAACGGCAGAGATAAAAACCGTTGGCATTTCTGTTTTTGCCAACCATGTTTTTTTTAAATTTTTCAAGTTGAAGTCTTCATCGCCATCCAGCCGATCTATTTTATTGAACACCAATATTGTAGGTTTTTCAGCTGCACCGATTTCGCTTAAAATTTGATTAACCGTTTGCATGTGCTCTTCAAAGTTTGAATGTGAAATATCGAGAATGTGAATCAATAAATCCGCTTCGGTGACCTCGTTCAAAGTTGATTTAAAAGATTCTATCAGCTGCGTGGGCAATTTTCTTATAAATCCAACCGTGTCACTCAAAAGGAAAGGAATATTGTACACTACAATTTTTCTAACAGTTGTATCTAAAGTGGCAAAAAGCTTATTCTCGGCAAAAATGTCAGATTTGCTCAATACATTCATCAGTGTACTTTTGCCTACATTGGTATAACCCACCAAGGCAGCACGAACAAGTTTTCCACGATTGCCCCGTTGAACAGACATTTGTTTGTCAATGCCAACCAATTTCTTTTTTAGCAATGCAATTTTGTCACGAACAATTCTTCGGTCTGTTTCAATTTCGGTTTCTCCGGGTCCTCTCATGCCAATTCCTCCGCGCTGACGCTCCAAATGTGTCCACATTCCGGTTAATCTGGGCAAAAGATATTGATATTGTGCCAACTCAACTTGAGTTCTGGCATAAGATGTTTGTGCACGCTGTGCAAAAATATCCAAAATCAATCGGGTTCTGTCCATCACTTTCACTTCCAGAATCTTTTCAATATTTTTTTGTTGTGCCGGACTGAGCTCATCATCGAAAATAATAATATCTATTTTTTTATCATCAATATAATCCTTGATTTCCAACAACTTGCCGGATCCTAAAAAAGTTTTGGGACGGGGAGTGTCCAATTTTTGAGTGAAACGTTTTTGCACCACAGCACCTGCCGTGGATGACAGAAACTCCAGCTCATCCAAATATTCATCCACCTTTTCTTGAGTCTGCCCCGATGTGACAATTCCAACAATCACCACCTTTTCGATAAGCTTTTCTTTTTTTTCAATCATCACAAATCTTTATAGCCTAATTTCTCTGTAACCGGATGGAATTTGAAACGGAAATCTCAATTCTTTGTCCAAAGTCGGATTCTTATACTCCATTTCAATTTCCATATTTTTTGACGTATTTCTCGTTTTCACTTTGAGCTTTTTCGGGAGCTGTTCTCGTTCAATTCGTTGATAATCAAAATAGCTTATTTCCAATTTCTCTCCCTTTCTGCTTTCAATCAGCTC
The DNA here is from genome assembly GCA_964489245.1 of uncultured Flavobacteriaceae bacterium. Classification (GTDB taxonomy): domain Bacteria; phylum Bacteroidota; class Bacteroidia; order Flavobacteriales; family Flavobacteriaceae; genus CAZAXU01. The sequence goes on along the minus strand of CAZAXU010000011.1, from coordinate 22,311 downwards.
GGATAATACCTTGAAAAAAGAATAAATCTTTAGCACTTTAACCGGTTGATTCTTTTGAGCTTTCAATTCATAATAATCTTTATTTATGGATAATTTATAAGCGCTCAAATCATCAGAGATTGCATCTCCCATCAAAAGATTCTGCAAGTTGTCAAAATTCAAAGCTGTTCCTAATTTTTGATTAATAAAATCAAAACTGCCGTCATAATACTCCGAATTAATTTTATTATAATACTGAATTTTATGAGGTGTGATATACATTTTTGCAATTGGAAATCCCAAAAAATTAACCGAAATCCAGACAATGCTATCTTTGAGAATTTTAATATGCCCCGATCCGTTAATTGATTGATTGGAATCTTTGTATCTGATTTTTATTCTACTGTCAAATGTGCGCGCTTCAAAATGTTGATTGCTCAATTCTTTTAGCAATCTCTTTCTACTGATTTCATTGGTTTTTTCCATAGAAATCGACTTGAAAGTCTTGCAGCTACTAAAAATAAGACTAAAAATGAAAACTGAATAGATTAGTTTTTTCAAAGGTTTTTTAATTTTTGTTTATACTTCTTTTCCTTATTTGGCTTGCCTTTCAAACGATACAATTCAATATACAACGAATAATAATCTTTCAGCAAAGCTTTATCTCTCAGTACAAAATCCATACCCATATCCAAAAAATCCAAAGCATTATTATATTTTTGCAATTGTTTATACGCCAATGCCGTGAAATAATAAGTCTTTGCATCGTCCGGATGCATTTCCAAAATTTGCTCTCCTAAACGGGTTGCTTGTTTATATTTTTGAGCTTGAACCAAATTTTTCAATTCAGGAAACCGATTTTTAAGACTAACTTGCTTTGCAATTTGCTTTGATAATTTTGATTGTGCGGAAATATCATACAAGTTTCTATAAAGCTGCCGGATAATATATTTGTTTTTTGCTCTTTTTTCAAAACTCCTGATCAATTTCACGCTCTCTTTATACGGAAGCATACTCATTTTGATTTCGATAAATTCTTTTTCGTACCACTTATTATCCCGATTGATCTTTCTTGCTCTTTCAATATATCTCAACGCCTCATCATCGTTTTTCATCTGATGATAGTTCTGTGCTATTTTATAAAAAATCACATCATTTTCAGGTTCAATTGCCAAACATTTCTCAAAAAACCGATTAGATTTTTTTAAATCTTCTTTCAGTCTGTTGTTCATTGCTTCAAAAAAATATTCTTGAAATTTCAGTTTGTCTTTCTCTTTTGTTTCTTGTGAACGAACAGAAAAAACACCAAGCAGCACAAAAAAAATAATCAGTTTTTTCACGTGTTTATATTTTTGTATTTATTTGTTATTCAACATATTATGTTTTACTTTCCCCTTTTTTTCTTACACGTACCAAATCATGATTTAAGAAGTTTTTTTGTCACGAATGCACGAATCTTCAAAAGCAAAATTCACTTCTAAAATCTGAAATCATCTCGCCACACTCCAACTTTATAAACTTTTTCCTTTTCCCTTTTAACGTTTGTCATGTCGAGTGATGAAGCTTCGCTTCATTGTGTCGAGACGCCTTTCTCTTTTAAACTCACAGTCATTAACCTTTCACAGGTTTATATTTTCATAATCTACTCCATTGTTGAATAATCTCCCAGATTAACACTTTCAAAATTGCCATCATATTGCACAAAATTGCCAATCATGGAATTTTTTAAATCTGCATTTAAAATTCTGCTTTGACTTTGTATCAATGTGTTTTCAATATTGGAATTTTCAATAATTGTATTTTTTCCAATCGATACAAAAGGTCCCACACTGGAATTAATAATTTCAACACCCTCAGCGATATAACAAGGCTCAATAATCTCAGAATCAACGATTTTTACATTATCTGAGATCAACTTCTTTTGTTCTTTTTGGTCATAATCCAAAATTTTGGCATTTGTGGAAACAGCAATTTTCGGATTCCCGAAATCCATCCAATCGGCAACGGTCCCGGGTTTAAAAATCAAGCCTTTTTGTTTCATATTTTCCAAAGCCGTTGTCAACTGATATTCTCCTCCCACCATAATATTTTGTTCAAACAAATGTTCTATTTCTCTTCTGAGCACTTGTCCTTCTTTGAAATAATAAATGCCTATAATTGCCAAGTCGGATACAAATTCCTTTGGTTTTTCTACAAAGCCTTCAATTTCATTTTTTTCATTCAGTTGAACCACGCCAAACTCTTCCGGATTATCTACACGTTTCACCCAAATAACACCGTCTGCACCGGCATCCAGTTCAAATGTGCCTTTGAAAAGCGTATCGGCATAAGCCACCACCACAGAACCATCCAACAAATCTTTTCCACTATAAATGGCATGTGCTGTTCCTAAGGCTTCCTCCTGATAGTCAATTTGCCCTTGTGCACCCAAATCGGTCGCAATTCTCAACAATTCTTGTTCCACATCTTTGCCGAAATCTTTTTTGATAATAAAAGAAATTTTTTCAATAGGTTGCTGCATCACTTTGGCTATTTCTCTAACCAATCGTTCCGCAACACTTGTTCCTGCTACAGGAATCAGAGGTTTTGGTGTTGTTAATGTATGCGGACGAAGTCTAGTGCCTCTTCCTGCCATAGGAATTATTATATTCATCTTGTTTAATTATAAATTCTTTGATTTGATTTCCTTTTTCGTCTATAAACTCAATCTTAATCTGTCTGTCTTTGCCTTTCCCCTCAATCTTGAAAATGGCAAAGTTTCGCTTCATAATCAGTGTATTTTGCACTCTTAATTTATTGGGCTCATTCTCGGCATGTGTGTTTGGTCCGGAGGTAAAAGGTGAGACCGTCACATCCCAAACTTTAGGAAAATTCTTTCCGTTATCTAAAAGACTAATCTCTGTCATATGCCTGTCTCCCGTCAAGAAAATCACATTTTTGAGTTTCTCGGCATAAATAAAGTCAATAAGCTCTTGCCTTTCCTTATCAAATCCATGATTTGAATAAGATTCATAAGCTCTGGCAGTATTTAAAAATTGTCCGCCCATCACCACAAACTTGAATTTGGCATTACTCGCCACCAAAGCTTGCTTTAGCCATTCTTTTTGCTTATCACCCAACATCGTCTTAGGATTTTTACCGGTAAGTCTATTTGCATCCCGATAATATCGGTTATCCAACATAAAAAATTCTACATCATTGTAGCTAAACTGTGTCGTGGCACTTTTCAGTCCGCTGACAGTTTTAGGGTTTGCCCAAAACAATTTAAATACTTCAATCGCAGTGTCTTTATTCCAGAAACTACCGTCTGAATCGTTTGGGCCAAAATCGTGGTCATCCACAATGGCATAGTGTGGCACCGTGGCAAAAAGTGCTTGTTTTTCTTTGATAGACCAATCATGTGTGTAGCGATAAACCATTCCGCTTTTGCTATCCCATTCGTTCTGGCGTAGATATGTATTATCTCCGTCCCAAATCATAAAATCAGGGTGTCTCCTATAAATTTCGTTATAAATCTGATATTGCCCGCCATAAGGGCGTCCGCTACGATCAAAAACAGGATCATTGATATAAGCGCCCGAACCGAAAGCAAAGGCAAAATCTTTCGGCGCATGATGATATTTCCATACCTCTTGAGTTTTAAACTCCAAAGCATAAGGAAAATTTATCTTTTTGCCATTGATATAAAGTTGATAAATATAGGTGTCTCCCGGATGCAAACCGTCAATAACCGCTTGAGCGATATAAGCATTATTTTTTTCGGTCGTCACCGTTTCTGATTTATGCGGCATTTCTTTTCTGTTTTTCGATGTACAAGTAAAATATACTTTTGCCGGTTTTCTGGTCTGCACCCAAAGTTTGATATCCGTTTTATTCACTCGTCCCAACATAGGACCGCTTTGTAATAAATTTTTTTGAGCAAAAGTTGCTCCCGCCATCAAGAACAACAACAATAGATTTAGTTTTTTCATATATTTATATTTTCGTATTTTACTGCTATTTAACTCGTTATGTTTTGTTATATTCTTATGTTTTGTAAATAAATTCATTTCACAAACTCGTGATTCATAACCTCCCGAATCGCTTAACTTTGAATTTCCCCCTTTTTCCTTACATATACTGAATTATGATTTAAGAAATTTTTTATAGGTCTTCGGTCACCTGTTATCCGGCTTCTTCCTCCCGGACAACCTATATCAGAAACGCACAATTCATAACTTATAAAACTTTCCGAACAACCCTAAATCAAAGATTTGACATCTTTTATTTTCAGTTGTAAACTTGTTTTTCCGTTCCAATGATTTTCTTCCAACACATAAGCAATTGATATTGGCTTTCCCGACTTAACCAAATCAAATTTATCACCCATATTAAAACCTATTCCACTCATAGTCACACCGGAACGCAAGTCTCTTAAAAACAATTTTAAATGATTGTCGTCTTTGCCAACTTTCTTGCTGTAGCCCGTATCATTCAATCCTTTACTGACAAACACCGGATTCATGTTTCCGGGACCAAAAGGTGCCATTTGCTTCAGAATCCTAAAAAATTTCGGTGTGATTTCATTAAATTTCAATTCGGTATCTATTTTTATTTCGGGAGTCAAAGACTCCTCTGCAATGGATTCTTTAACCACCTTTTCAAATTTTTGTTTAAACTCCTCCAACTTTTCCGGTAACAGTGATAAACCCGCTGCATACTTATGTCCGCCAAATTGAATAATATGTTCACTGCAAGAATCGAGTGCATCATAGACATTGAAACCTGATACGGAACGTACGGATCCGGCAATGGTATCATTTGATTTTGTAAAAACAATTGTCGGACGATAGTAGGTTTCTATCAGTCTACTGGCAACAATACCCACCACACCTTTATGCCAATTTTCATCATAAACCACAGTGGTATAACGCCTTGTTTCATTGTTGTCAATAATTTGTTGCAAAGCATCTATGGTCATTTGCTTATCAAATTCTCGTCTTTCAGTATTGATAATTTCAATCTCATCAGCAAACTGGATGGCTTTAGCTTCATTTTTTTCTACAAGCAATTTGACAGCTTCTTTTCCATGCCTGATACGTCCTGCCGCATTTATTCTTGGCGCCAACACAAATACCAAATCACTGATATTCAATATCTTTCCTTTTACATTTCTGGAAATTGCTTTTAAACCCGGACGCGGATTTTCTTCGATTTGTTTCAAGCCTAAATAGGCTAAAACTCTGTTTTCTCCGGTGATGGGAACAATATCCGCTCCTATACTCACGGCAACCAAATCCAGGTAATGCAAAATATCATCTATTTTTCCGCCTTTTGCCTCATTCAAAGCTTGAATTAGTTTGAAACCGATTCCGGCACCACTCAGCTCTTTATATGGATAAGGACAATCGTGTTGTTTCGGATTCAGAATTGCAAAAGCTTTTGGAATTTCTGTCCCCGGCGTATGATGATCTCCAATAATAAAATCTATATTTTTTTCATTGGCATAAGTAATTTTATCAACGGCTTTAATGCCACAATCTAAAGCAATTACCAAACTGAAACCATTTTCTGCTGCATAGTCAATTCCTTGATATGATATTCCGTAGCCTTCGGCATATCGATCCGGAATATAAGAATCTACTTGCGGATAGACATTTTTAATATAAGAACAAACAATTGAAACCGCCGTAGTGCCGTCTACATCATAATCGCCATAAACCAAGATTTTTTCCTTGTTGACAATAGCTTGTTCAATACGTCTTACGGCAACATCCATACCTTTCATCAAAAAAGGATTATGTAAATCTTTCAAATTCGGACGGAAAAAACTTCGTGCTTCTTCAAAAGAATGAATATCTCTCTGCGCTAATAAATAGGCATTTTTATAAGGAATGTCCAATTCTTTTTGTAGAGTTTCTACGATTTTTAAATCAGGTTCCGATTTCAGTTTCCACCGCATGAAGCAAAAAATTTTATGCTCCCAAAAATACAAAATTATAATGTGCCTTGTGTTAATAATCTGATAAAATAATTTTGAATTTCACCTCAAATGTGTGAACAGACACTAACATCCAACTTTTTATCAAAAAAGAAACTTTTTCCGGTGTGTTTCTCAAAGAATTTTTCCATTTTTGTCAAAAGCAGATAAACAACTATGATTGACTATCAAAAAATATTGACAATAGTTCATAAGGAAATCAGCGCAATCGCGCCAAAAGGCAAAACTGCCGATTATATTCCGGAATTGAAAAAGGTGAATCCTGATAAGTTCGGCATCAATTTAGTCACTCTGACACAAGAAAATTACAGTGTAGGAAATGTGAACGAAAAGTTTTCTTTACAAAGTATTGCCAAGGTCTTTGCCTTTTCTCTGGCTTATGCTCTGAGAAAACAAAAAATCTGGGAACGCATTGGTGTAGAACCTTCAGGAGACCCTTTCAACTCCCTAATTCAACTGGAACAAGAAAAAGGCATTCCAAGAAACCCATTAATCAATTCCGGCGCCTTGGTGGTTTGCGATATATTGATTGACGAACTCAAAAAACCTTGGCAGGAATTACTTGACTTTATCAGAAAAATTGCTGAAAATCAACATATTGACTATAACAAAAAAGTTTATCAATCAGAAAAAAAAATCGGATACAGAAATGCCGCTATGGTCAATCTGATGAAATCTTTTAGCAATATCAATAATCCGGTTGAAAATGTTTTGGATCTGTATTTTAAGCTTTGTTCTGTTGAAATGTCTGTCAAAGAACTTTCCAAAAGCTTTTTGTTTTTGGCAAATGGAGGGAAACTGATTGGCTCCGGAGAAAAGATTCTGAGCAAAAGCCGCACTAAGCGCACCAACGCCCTCATGCAGACCTGTGGTTTTTATGACGAAGCCGGCGAATTTTCTTTTAAAGTAGGACTCCCCGGAAAAAGCGGTGTAGGTGGTGGTATTGTTGCCCTCCACCCGGGAAAATATGCCGTAGCTGTTTGGAGTCCCAGACTCAACCCGAAAGGAAATTCTTATTTGGGAATGAAAGCCTTGGAATTGCTGACTACGGAACTGGGATGGTCTATTTTTTAAGAAAATTCTACTCTAGCCTATATTTCTTGCAAATTAATCAGAACATTTTCCCTTGACGCTTTTTTTGTTGCTGAAACACTCTCTAATGTCATAGAATGTAACAGACCCAAAAACATTAAAACATCCGGCATACCAACTATAAAGAATTCCGTTCTCACAGCCTTTGAGATAGCAAAAGAACATCCATCTATATTCTTTCACCCACCTGAAATTATAACACCATTTTGTAACCTTTCTGTATTTTTTACACGGATAAGGAATTATCCACTTCCAGCAAACTTTCCAATAGGATTCGGTAATTGTTTCTTGTGTAGGCATAATTTTTAATTTTATTTAACAAATATTTGGTTCTTTCTATCCATTATACATTCATAACCTTATTCTGCCATACCATACCAGTAAAACAGAACGATTCATCTTGCTACAATAGTACTTTAAGCTCACAAGTTCACCTAAAAAGTCCAAACAAAAAAATCTTTACTTAGAAACTGCATTTCTGTAGAGAAAAACTGTACTTTTTGCATGAAAAACTGCATTTTTTAGAATTCTCAGCATAAATCACAAGTATAAAAATCAAATAAAAAACCATCAAAAAGAAGAAAAAAACGCGAATTTTTCTACTTGGAAAGAAAAAATTGAAAAAAATCATAACAAAAAAGGAAATTAATGAAATAAAGAAGTTTAATTTCTAATTTTTCTACGGGGTTGTAACATGAAATTATATCATTCTCACTTTCTCCCGAAAAATAATTAACTTAGCCCGCAAAAAACATGTCTGACTATGGATTTTGGGCGGTGGTCCCGCCAATACTTGCCATCGTGCTTGCCATCAAAACCAAACAAGTTTATATTTCATTGCTTTTAGGCATTTGGCTGAGCTGGATAATCATAGACCACGGTAATATTTTCTCCGGAACTTATAAAACCATTATGGCATTGGTTGATGTTTTCAAAGATGCCGGAAATACTAAAACCATCATGTTTAGTGCCCTAGTAGGCGGACTAATTATTTTGATTCAAAAATCAGGTGGCGTACAAGGCTTTGTGTCTGCTATAGATCGAAAACTTGGCGGATTGGAAACCGAAAACTCCGAGCGTAATAAAAAGAAAATCCAATTTTTTGCTTGGATAACCGGTGTTTTTATTTTTGTGGAAACCAGTATTTCCTCACTCACCGTAGGAACCATTTTTAGACCTGTCTTTGATAAAATGAAAATTTCCAGAGAGAAATTGGCATATATAGCAGACAGTAGTTCCGCACCCACTTCCATTCTAATTCCTTTCAATGCTTGGGGAGCTTTTATCATGGGGCTTCTGATGGCACAAGGTTTTGACCAATCTTTCTTAGTGCTTTTTAAATCGATGAAATATAATTTCTATCCATTTTTTGCGCTTGCCATTGTATTAATTGTTATTTTTTTTAAATTCAATATAGGAGCTATGAAAAAAGCAGAAAAAAGAGCCAAAGAAGAAGGAAAGGTCCTTGCAGACGGTGCAAAACCTATGATTTCAGAAGCTTTAACCAATGTTGAACCTATCAAAAACATCAAACATCGGGCAATCAATATGATTCTGCCCCTCGCCATTATGGTGCTGATGATGCCCGCCACACTCATCATAGACGGTTGGCTGCCGGCAACTAAAAAGTTCGGTCATGTTTTTTCTTTTGATAAGATTATTTTTTCCATTGGGAAAGGCTCGGGTTCCACCGCCGTACTTATGGCTGTACTCACAGCAATCTTCATTGCTATGTTACTCTATCGAACACAAAAAATTATGAAATTTACACTAATGTTCGATTTAGTGATAAAAGGCATTTCAGAAATGATGCCGCTTGCTCTTTTAATGCTTTTGGCCTTTGCCATCAGCCATGTAACCAAAGAATTAGGAACCGGTATATACGTGGCAGGACTCGCCAACGAATATCTTTCTGCCGGATTAGTTCCCGTGCTTATATTTCTTATCGCCGCATTTATTGCATTTGCCACCGGAACTTCTTGGGGCACTTTTGCCATTATGATTCCCATTGCCGTGCAAATGGCAAATAGTCTGGGAGTCGACCCTTATTTGAGCATTGCCGCAGTATTGAGTGGTGGCGTATTCGGTGACCATAGCTCTCCAATATCGGACACAACTATTATTTCGTCTATGGCATCGGCTTCCGACCATGTGGATCATGTCAAAACCCAGCTCCCGTATGCCTTGATTGCCGGAGGGATTTCTGCCATTTTATTTCTTTTATTCGGATTTTTAGCATAAAAAAATATGGCAGGCATCTATATTCATATCCCTTTCTGCAAACAAGCATGCTATTATTGCGATTTCCACTTTTCTACTTCCCTAAAAAATAAGGATGCTCTAATCAATGCCATTATTTTAGAAATCCAACAACGAAAATCCGCTTGGAATAAACATGAATTTGACACGATATATTTTGGCGGCGGAACTCCTTCAATCGTTGATTTTCAGGATATTGCAAAAATTATAGAAAGTATTGATAAAACCTATCGCCTTCACAAAAAAGCAGAAATCACGCTAGAGGCTAACCCTGATGATCTCAACGAGAACAAACTAAGAGAATTCAAACAAATCGGAATCAACCGGCTCAGCATCGGCATTCAATCTTTCTTTGAAGAAGATTTGAAAAAACTGAACAGAAGCCACAACGCCCGGCAAGCCACCACATCCATACTAACGGCACAAGACATCGGGTTTAATAACATCAGCATCGATTTGATTTATGGCATTCCGGGACTCACCGATGACAAATGGCAAAAGAATATCCAAAAAGTAACCGACCTGAAAATTTCACATGTTTCCGCCTATGCGCTTACGGTGGAAAAAAAGACTGTTTTAGCACATCAAATCGATAAAAAAATATTTCCCCCTATTTCCGACCGACAAGCTGCCAAACAGTTCGAATATTTAATCCAAAATCTCCAAAAAAAAGAATTCTTACATTATGAGATTTCTAATTTTGGCAAACCGGAAGCTCTATCTCTACACAATGCCAACTATTGGAAAAATATTCCTTATCTGGGTCTGGGACCTGCTGCACATTCTTATAAAGACGGTAAAAGAAGATGGAATATCAGCAACAACGCACTTTATATCAAAAATCTGGTATCAAATCTCTATTTTAAAGAAGAAATTTTGGGTAAAAAAGAAATCTATAACGAACTTATTATGACCGGATTACGCACAATGTGGGGCATAAATCTAAAAAAGATAAAAGCATTAGATGTTGATTTACAACAATTTATATTAAAGTCTGCAAAAAAATACATCGATCAAAACTTGCTATTTATAGAAGATGATCATCTAAAAGCTTTTCCAAAAGCCTGGTTTGTCATAGACGGAATTATCAGCGATTTATTTTGGGTATGATATCATTCTTAACTATAAGTTAGTCCCAAAAAAATGGAATTATTCAAACCTAGAAATAACATAAACATCTCACATAATGCTGGACGATGAATAATTTTTACACTGAGAAAATAATATTTATCAAACAAGTTTGTGCATAACGATAAAATCGCAAACAAGGACTTCACTTGAGGTGAAGTCCTTGTTTATAAAGGGAATTATTATTATCAATCTTATTTCATTTTTTTATGGCAGAACCACCAATCAAAACAATTGTCTTGGTTTTTTCTTTCTGCAGCCGTTTGCACGTCAGATGCAGGCGGAATAATCACATTTGAGCCAATCAAATCATTATTTGGCCAATTTTCAGGAGCCGCAACACCGTTTGCATCAGACATAATCAGTGCTTTTACAGCCCTAAGCACTTCATTTACACTGCGACCTATTTCTTGCGGATAATAAATCATCAATCTCATATATCCTTTAGGATCAACAACAAACACGGCACGTACTGTATTGCTATTTGACTTCCCGGGATGTATCATCCCCAAGGCTTTGGATACGCCCTCTGCGCTATCTGCAATCACCGGATAAGGAATCTTTACGTCCAGATTTTCTTCAATCCAATCCACCCATTTAATATGTGAAAACACTTGGTCTACCGAGAGTCCTATCAACTCAACACCAAGTTTATAAAATTCATCTGCTTTTTTTGCAAAAGCAACAAATTCAGTTGTACAAACAGGCGTAAAATCTGCCGGATGACTAAACAACACAAACCATTTTCCTTCATAATCGTCAGGTAATGTCATGTTTCCTTGAGTGGTTTGAACGTTTACTTTTGGGAATTTTTCACCCAACAAAGGCATTCTTGCTATTTCTTCCATTTTTTATTGTTTTAAAGTTTAGGACAAAGGTAGTACATCAAAAAAGCGAAGTCAACTAAACTTGATTGTTATTTATTATGGAACGATAAGAAATTATTATTCGGAGTTTATCGATAGAAATAATGCAAAGCAACAAGTGTTTCTAACATCGAGAAAACAAAAAATATTTATTAGATTGTTTTATATGAAATGGCGGTATAACCGGAATCTTTTGAGTTACTTTTTCTATTTTTCAATATCGAACTTGAATTTTGACGGTTTTAAGAGAAGTATCCAAGACAAATTCCGCATCTTTGAATCGAGGCGGTCCAAATCTTGGTTTCACATTGTTTGACAAACCGTACCCCTCTGCCGGGAAACCTATCCAGTTTCTGTCCATCCTTTTGTTTCCGTTAGCATCATGAAATAAAATAACGGCATAGTTTCCAAAAGGAATGTTCTCAAAACGCAACTGCAAATCTTTTCGAGCTTTAAGCATTTTGCTTTTATAGCTCAATTCTTTCTTCTTAGGAAAACCATTCTCAGCATTATAAAGATAAACCATAATATTGCCGGAACTACTTTTGATATTTTTAACTGAAATTTCTATGCTACCTCTTTGTTGTGATAGAGAAAACAGGCTAAAAAACAAAAAGAAAGCAGATAATATTTTTTTCATTTTTAAATAAGAGTTATGAGATTTTCACTCCGTTTGGTGTATGCTCATCCGGATTGATAAAAACCAATTTTCCTTCAGCATTCTCAGTCATCAAAATCATGCCTTGACTTTCTACGCCACGCAATTTTCTAGGTTTAAGATTCACTAGAACCAAAACATCTTTTCCAACGATATCATCGGGGTTAAAATGTTCGGCAATACCGGACACAATCGTGCGTTGATCAATGCCTGTATCCACTTTCAAAACCAAAAGCTTATCGGCCTTAGGCATCTTTTCCGCTTCCAAGATTGTCGCTGTTCTAATATCCATTTTCATGAAATCATCAAATTCTATTTCAGGTTTTTGCACCTCGACTTGTTTATTGTTCATTTCATTCTGTTTTTTGGTTGCTAAAAGTTTTTGTACTTGTTTTTCTACAATTTCATCGTCAATTTTTTCAAACAGCAGTTGCGGTTTTCCCAATTGATGTCCGGCTTGAATCAATTCATTTTTTTCAGCCACATCATCCCAGACAAAATTCTCTGTTAAGTTCAACATTTCTTTTAACTTTTTGGCAGAAAACGGTAAAAATACTTCTCCAAGAACCGATAAAGCTGCTGCCAGCTGAATGGCAACATACATTACTGTTTCCACACGTTCCGGATGAGTTTTAATCTGTTTCCAAGGCTCTTCTTCTGCCAAATATTTATTTCCTAACCGAGCCAGATTCATATATTCCGACAAAGCTTCACGAAAACGATACCGCTCAATCAAATTTCCAATCTTATCCGGATAGGAAACCAATCGGTTTAACACATGTTTGTCATCATCAGAAAATTGATGTGCTTTCGGCACAATTCCATTATAATATTTATGTGTCAAAACCAAGACGCGATTGATAAAGTTTCCTAAGTTTCCCACCAATTCGTTGTTATTTCTAGCCTGATAATCCTTCCACGTGAAATCATTATCTTTAGTTTCCGGAGCATTGGCTGTGAGCACATAACGCAAAACGTCTTGTTTATCAGGAAACTCATCCAAATATTCGTGTAGCCAAACCGCCCAATTTCTGGATGTTGAAATCTTGTCGTTCTCTAAATTCAAAAATTCATTTGCCGGCACATTATCAGGTAAGATATAGTCTCCGTGCGCTTTGAGCATAGCGGGAAAAATAATCGTGTGAAAAACAATATTATCTTTTCCTATAAAGTGCACCAGCTTGGTATTTTTATCTTTCCAGTAAGGCTCCCAGTTTTTTCCGGTTTTGTTTGCCCATTCCTTGGTAGATGAAATATATCCGATAGGAGCATCAAACCAAACATATAAAACCTTATTATCCGCATTTTCAACAGGCACCGGAACCCCCCAATCCAAATCTCGGGTCACCGCACGAGGGCGCAGTCCGTCATCTAACCAGGATTTTACTTGTCCCAATACGTTTGGTTTCCAATCGTTTTTATGTCCTTCCAGAATCCATTCTCGCAACCATTTTTCATATTTGTTCAGAGGCAAATACCAGTGCTTGGTTTCTTTAACCACGGGTTTATTCCCTGAAATAGTCGAGACCGGATTAATCAATTCCATCGGGCTAAGCGAAGTACCGCATTTTTCACATTGATCACCATAAGCTTCCTCATATCCGCACTTGGGGCAAGTGCCTTTCACAAAGCGATCTGCCAAAAATTGTTGTTCTTGCTCGTCAAAGAGCTGCTTGGATGTTTGCTCCACAAATTTCTCGTCGGCATATAACTTCTTAAAGAAATCAGAAGCGGTCTGATGATGAATCGGCAAGGATGTGCGACTGTAATTGTCAAAAGCAATGCCAAAATCAACAAAAGATTTTCTGATGATACCATCATACTTATCAACGACTTGTTGGGGCGTAACACCTTCTTTTTTAGCACGGAGTGTAATAGGCACACCATGTTCGTCCGACCCACAGATATAAATCACATCATTTCTTTTAGACTTTTGATAACGCGCATAAATATCTGCCGGAATATAAACTCCTGCCAAGTGCCCTATATGAACCGGACCGTTCGTATAAGGCAGTGCCGCCGTGATGGTATATCTCTTTTTCATACTTACTGGTTTAAACAACAAAAATACGACATTTTTGTTGTACCAAACCCAATATTTTGAGACAAAACCAACTTACATCCTGTTAAATTCTTAAAAATTGGGGGCTCTTCTTTGAAAGTAAATTGAAGGTTTTGTAACATCCAAAAAATTACTTTAACTTCGTATCGGTATTAACCCTAATGAAGTTTTGATGAAAAAAGTTATCTCATTATTCATATTGTTTTCTGTTTTTTCTTGTAAAACACACCAACCCGTCGGCAACTTTCAGCCTGCAACTCGGTGGATTTCTCCTCCTGTGTTAAAAAAAGGAGATTCTGTTTTATATATTGCACCCGCCGGCAATGTAAATCCTGAAAAAAAATATATGCAAAGAGCAGATTCTTTATTGCAATTATGGGGCTATGCAGCTAAATATCCGAAAAACCTATACAAAAAATCTTTTACGTTTGGAGGAACTGATTATGAACGATTTACTGATTTACAACAAGCTTTGGACAACCCTAATATCAAAGCAATTTGGTGTGCTCGAGGCGGCTATGGCAGTGTCAGAATCATTGATAATCTGGATTTTACGGAATTTAAAAAATACCCTAAATGGTTGATTGGTTTTTCAGATATAACGGTTCTTCACAGTATTTTGCACCAACAAGGATTTCAAAGTGTTCATGCAATTATGCCTATCAGTCTGACCCGCCCCAATTCCGAAAGAGCAACAGCCATTCAAAGTATCAGGGATTTTTATGCGGGAAATGTTTTGCGATATGAAATTCCTTCGGATTCTTTGAATATCTCAGGAAAAGCAAAAGGCGTTTTGGTGGGAGGAAACTTATCACTACTCGTAAGTTTATTAGGCTCCAAATATCAGATAAACCCTTCCGGAAAAATTTTATATTTGGAAGATGTCGGAGAATATACCTATTCCTATGACAGAATGTTATATGCTTTGAAAAATGCCGGTTATTTTGAGCATCTGAAAGGCTTGATTGTCGGGGGAGCAAGTGTTAAAAAAGATGATGATTTTATTGGAGAAACCGTCAAAGAAATAGTTCTGAAGCACGTTGTAAACAAAGGATATCCGGTCATTTTTGAATTCCCTGCCGGACATGTGGTTGATAACCGCACGCTAATTTTTGGAAAAAAAGCAAAGATAAATGTCAATAAAAGCAAAGTTGTTTTTGAACAATAATCCGAAAGCCGCCAAACAATCTTAGTTTATGCGCATCTACGTTAAATGTTATTTTTATGGAATTCGTTGATTATCAACGGCTTCTCCTTGCCCTAGAACAACATCCAAATTTTTAATCATTCCATTGAGAAATTTAAAATTCCGAATAAAAATGGCATTATATCCATAGAATTTGACAAGAGCATCATAATTTCCTTGTTTCAGTTTGATTGAATAACTTCCTTTTTCATCTGATATAGCGGTAAATTCTAAAGAATCCGATGTTCGCACAAAAATGACGATGGCTGCATTCAGAGGAGATGTAAAGATTGAATCTTTCAATTTATATTTTCCTAAAATGTGTCCTTTGACAACCACAAGACTTGTATCTGAAATTTTCAAAGTTTTATAGGTTTTTATCCTGCTTTTGATATAAACTCTGTTTTCTGCAAGACCATCTGTGCTACAAGATGAATGTTCTTGATTCAATCTGCAAGAAAATAATAATAACCCAATCCATGTATAAAAAATAATTTTCAAAATATTTAAAGTTTTATAAACTTGAAGATATCATAAATTTTCTTCTGATCTAGCGCTTTATTGCCCATGCAAACGTAAGGAATTATTCATTATCTTTGTCTCAAAGAAACCGCATGACGAAAGTTGATATCAAAAAACGAACACGGGCAAGAGAATCCTCGAACGCAATCGAGCGTCTCTATATCACCATGCGCCATCTTTTGAATCGCGGTTTCTACAAACCTTTTGGCGTTTCAGGCAACACTCTAAAACAGGGTTTGCTCATGCTTCGTCCTGAGATATACGGAAATATTGCTGCAGAGAAATCCGAACTTACAGGATTAAAATATGTGATGGACAGGCTTCCTGAAGGTATTGAGGAATGTCGTGTAATTTATATGACGGATGACGAGGGCTATAAAATATCCCAATTCAAACCTATCATTCCGCCAAAAAGAAGAAGAAATTGTTATCGCATAGATAAAGATCAAATGAACATTGAGCTAACTCGGGGGCGCTCTGATGTCTATGATATCTTGACTCATCTGACTTTTCTCTATATCGAGTCTCACAAAATCAGAAAAAAAGCAGTTGTTAATGACAAAGGAGATGCCGGCAGGGAATGGAAAGCTCTTGAACGAGTTGTACTCCGAAATAAAAAGCTGAATAAATCTGAAAAGGAGATTATTATTGCCTATTTATCAACACTTTTGGGAAGAACATTTATAGAAACCAAAGAGATTTTTGAAACATTTTCTGAAAAGAACAAACCTAATCGCTTTTTTCACATTATTTACTGGTTAGGAAAATTGGCTATTGATGAGGCTTATAACAACAATAAAAGAGAAGTCAAGTTCAGCTCCAACCTGAGAGAACGTCTCGGACACCATATTTATGGAGAAATTTGGGCAACACAAATCAAAAATGTACTCAAACAACAAAAACTACTTGACAAGCCCATTCATATTATCAGTGCAAACATGCACTCTGTGATGAACACATTATTCGCACAAAAAACACTTCGCATTGACAAAAATGAAATAGAGATTTATAAAGATTTGAGTCTGGGAAAAAATAAAATCCTAAGAAACAAAGTGGAAAAAGTTGCCGCAAAAAACGGAATGATTTTTATCGAAGATAAATCCGGCGCAAATATTAACGTTCAGATTTTTGACACCGCCAAAATCAACAACCAAAATTCTTCTTTTGAAATCAAACCGGACAAGGATGGTCAGAAACCTGTTTTGATTGTAATGGACTATGCTTTTGGCGAACAAGCCTTTGAAGTGATGGATGAACTCCTGAAACCCCATGAAGAAGACAACACTAAAATCTTTCTGGATGTTAAATCCATCTCAATCATGGGAAAAGCCGGGATTCTACAAGGAAACAAAGGCGATATTATGATTCCAAACGCACATATGTTTGAAGGAACGGCAGACAACTATCCTTTTAAAAATCAGCTTTCAAAAAAAGATTTTAAAGGAGATGATATTCCCGTTTTTGAAGGAACAATGGTCACTGTATTAGGAACATCTTTACAAAACAAAGATATTCTTTCTTTTTTCAAAAATTCCACTTGGAAAGCTATCGGATTGGAAATGGAGGGAGCCCACTATCAAAAAGCAATTCAATCCGCATCTAAAATCAGAAATAATATCAATGCAAACGTTAAGGTTCGTTATGCATATTATGCTTCTGATAACCCGTTGGAAACAGGAAGCACATTGGCATCCGGTCCTCTGGGAATCAATGGGGTTAAACCCACCTATATCATTACAAAAAAAATATTAAATCAAATACTAAAATAGAACTATTATGAGTCAGCAAGCACATAATCCGGAGGAAGTAGATATCGTCCAATTTTTTAAGGCTATCGGGCAAATGTTTAACAACTTGTTTAGAGCAATCAAAAAATTATTTTTAAGTATATTTTATCTACTACTCGATTTATTACTTTATGTAAAAAAATATTACATCTATTTCGCCGGTGTTGTCTTAATCGGATTGGTCATTGCATTTTTCAAACACCAAAATCAACAAAACTTGTTCAGTGCTTCGGTTGTCGTGAAAGCAAATTATGATGCTCAAGTCCCATTACAAGAGAAATTAGACTTCTTCAACAGCCTGATTAGTGACAAAAAATTTGATTTACTGGCAAAATCTTTAGGTGTCCCTTCCAAACAAGCTCAATCATATGTGAATTTTGAAATGACTCCGGAACTAAATGATATTTTTCTGATTGAAGATTATGAACGCAGAATAATGGATTTAGATACTGTTGTTTATAAATTTTTTGAATATAAGGATTATAAGAAAAGTGTCAACCGAGACAATTCACTGTTCCCTTATTGGAAAATTGAGGTTGTTGCAAAAAATCCCGATGTATTTTCCGTTTTAAACGAAAAGCTTGGAAAAATACTCAACGACAATGAAAAACTAGTTCAGAGAAAGAACAACTACGTATCGGCTCTTAAACTATCTAAAGAAAAAGTTTTAAAATCATTAAGTGAAATAGACTCTTTAAGAAATGTATTTAATACCGTTATGTTGGAGTCAGCAAAAAACAGCTCTTCCGGCAGCACGAATATCGTTGTCAGCAACGATCGGGTGAGAGGGCCTGAAGCGCCATATAATTTGTTTTATACCAGAACACAAGAATTAAAAAATCTGGATAAATATACCAAAAAGGCAGATCAATTTAATGATATTTTAATACTGAAAAACAGGTTCCCCACATATGGAGAAAAACAATCAGGATTCTTGTATAATGTTTATATCAGATACCCTTTATTGGGAATATTATTCTTATTCTTAATTTTATTTGCAATAGATTTTAATACCTATTTAAACAAGTATCAAAAATCAAAAGAAAATATTGACTAGCAATGCAACTCACTCACACCAATCTTAAAGACAGTTTTATACTTGAACCGGAGGTTTTTGGTGATCATAGAGGATATTTTTATGAGTTTTTTAATCAAAAAACCTTTCGAGAATTGACAGGATTGGACATTGGCTTTGTTCAAGACAATTTGGCAAAATCTCAAAAAGGTGTGCTTCGAGGGTTTCACTTTCAAAAGGGAAAGTATGCTCAAGCAAAACTCGTTAGTGTTTTTCAAGGTGCCGTATTGGATGTTATCATTGATTTAAGAAAAAATTCTGAAACTTTCGGAAAACACTTTTCCATTGTTTTGAGTGCAAAAAATAAAAAACAACTATTTGTGCCGAGAGGATTTGCTCACGCCTATTTATGTCTGGAGGATGACTCTTTATTTTACTATAAAATAGATAATCACTATTCTCAAGAAAATGAAAGCGGCATCGTTTATGACGATCCTACAATTAATTTTAATTGGAATTTCTCCGATGAAATTTTCTTGTCGGAAAAAGATAAAAAATTACCTTATTTCAAAGATATTTTTAATGAATTATGAGTAAAAGAAAAAAAATTTTGGTCACCGGCGCCGGAAGCCAGTTAGGAAAAACACTTCGAATTTTAAATGATAATGGTTTCAAATACGATTTTCGTTCAAAATATATGCTAGACATTTCAGATCCTAAAGAATTGAATCGTTTTCTTGCAAAAAACAAATATGATTATTGTTTTAATTTTGCTGCCTATACTGCCGTAAATCTTGCAGAAACAGATCGAGCAAAATGTTTTGATGTAAATGTCAGAGGTGTTGCCAACTTGTCTAAAGCAGCTAAAAAACACGATTTTACATTAATTCATATTTCAAGCGATTATGTTTTTGACGGGAAGCAAGATAAGCCCTACACCGAAACAGACCCTACACATCCTCTGAATTATTATGGAAAAACCAAACGCTTGGGAGAACAAATCATTCAACAATACTTAAACAAATATTTGATTATAAGGACATCTTGGCTCTACTCAGATTATAATAATAATTTTGTGAAGACCATTTTAAAAATGGCTCAAGAAGGACAAAAAGTGAAGATTGTGCAAGATCAAATAGGGACACCCACATACACTAAAAACTTAATCCGTTTCATTCTGACCGCCATCAAAAAAACAGAAAAATCTCCCGAACTCTACGGATTGTATCATTTCAGTGATAAGGGCGAAGCTTCTTGGTATGACTTTGGAAAAGAAGTTTATAAACTCACCGGAATTGATAAAGAAATTATTCCGATTAAAAGTACAGATTTTGCATCTCCTGCCAAACGCCCTCACTATTCGGTTTTGAGCAAGAGAAAAGCTGAACAAGCTTTTGGTGTTAGAGCTGAAAAATGGCAAGATGCTTTAAAAGATTGTTTTGCTTATAAATAATTTTCTATGATTAAAAAACTCAAAGGAAAAGAACCAAAATTTGGCACAAACTGTTTCATTGCCGAAAATGCCAGCATCATAGGAGATGTGATAATGGGAAACCGGTGCAGCGTTTGGTTTTCTGCCGTATTGCGTGGAGATGTAAACTATATCAAAATAGGGAATAAAGTCAACATTCAAGATGGTGTCGTGATTCACGGAACTTATCAAAAAGCAGCTACAAATATCGGAGATAATGTATCTATTGCACACAATGCAACTGTTCACGGCTGCACTATCGAAAACAACGTTCTGATTGGCATGAATGTCGTTATCTTGGATCATGCAGTGATTAAATCAAACTCAATCATTGCTGCCGGATCTGTTGTCACCAAAGGAACAATTGTAGAAAGCGGGAGCGTTTACGGTGGAATTCCTGCCAAAAAAATTAAAAATATAAGCCCCGAACTGGTTAAAGGAGAAATTGAACGTATAGCCGACAGTTATATTGAATATGCTTCATGGTATAAAGAATAAACTGACTTTTGCCCCGATATAAAACAATTCAATGCTATTAAACAACTTTCAGTATAAAGTACTTTTTCTTTCCCCTTTGCAG
The DNA here is from genome assembly GCA_964489245.1 of uncultured Flavobacteriaceae bacterium. GTDB lineage: Bacteria > Bacteroidota > Bacteroidia > Flavobacteriales > Flavobacteriaceae > CAZAXU01. The sequence continues at coordinate 1,726 of CAZAXU010000011.1, read as the reverse complement.
CAGTATATATTTTCCTTTAATTAAATCAGTGTTGGAAAAAGTTTTGTCTATTGTAACTTTTTCTTTATTCACCGAAACAGAATTTTCCTTTAAAGCCCTTCGAGCTTCATTGCCCGAACCCATAAATCCGGATTCTAACAAGGCTGTTACAATATCCAAATCTTTTGCTAATTTACTTGCGGAAATCTCCCCCTGCGGAACCCCTTCAAACACGTCTAAAAAAGTTTGTTCATCTAAAGATTTTAAGGTATCTGCCGTAGATTTTCCGAACAATACATTACTTGCATCCATAGCTTTCTGAAGAGCTTCTTCTCCATGCACTAACTTTGTAACTTCTTCTCCAAGCTTTTTTTGTAAAATTCTGTAATGTGGAGCTTCTCTGTGCTTGATAATTAAAGTATCTATTTCATCTTTATTCAAGAAAGTGAAAATTTTAATATATCTCTCAGCATCTTCATCTGAAATATTAATCCAAAACTGATAAAATCTGTAGGGAGATGTATATTTTTCAGATAGCCAAACGTTTCCTTGCTCTGTTTTTCCAAACTTTCCACCATCAGCTTTTGTAATCAGTGGAACAGTTAACGCAAAAGCTTTGCCTCCGTCGACACGACGAATCAGCTCTGTTCCGGTGGTCATATTTCCCCATTGATCAGAGCCCCCCATTTGTAACTGACAGTTGTTATTACGATAAAGGTGCAGAAAATCATAACCTTGGAATAATTGATAAGTAAACTCCGTGAAAGACATGCCCGCATTGTCGTCATTTTCAGGATTTAATCTTTTCTTCACCGAATCTTTTGCCATCATATAATTCACGGATATATGCTTGCCTATATTGCGAACAAAATCAATTAAAGAAATACTTTTAAACCAATCATAGTTATTCACCAAAACAGCTGCATTTGCTTTTTTAGGGTCGAAATTTATGAATTTTGATAATTGATTTCTGATTGCGTTTACGTTGTGTTGAAGCGTTTCTTCATCTAACAGATTTCTTTCTTTAGATTTTCCAGACGGATCTCCAATCATGCCGGTTGCTCCTCCCACAAGCGCAATCGGCTTATGTCCCGCCCTCTGAAAATGCATCAAAATCAGAATTGGAACCAAGCTTCCTATATGTAAAGAATCTGCAGTAGGATCAAAACCAACATAGCCCGTAACCTGTTTCTCTTCTAATAATTCTTCTGTCCCGGGCATGATGTCATGCAGTAAACCACGCCACTTTAATTCTTCAACAAATTTGCTCATAATATTTTTTTTACGCGTCACAAAAATAATCAAAAACCCAATTCTTTTCTTATTTTTTTTGACATTCCTTTCACAACAAGAGCATAAGAATTATCTATTTGTTGTTTCAGAAAATCGTTAGATAGGCTACCATTAATTTCTATCGTATTCCAGTGCTTTTTACTCATATGAAATCCCGATTTGATACAAGAATATTTTTCTCGTAATTTAAGAGCAAGTTCCGGCTCACATTTCAAGTTGACTCGAAATTCTGCAGTATCTAAAGATGTCAGTGCAAACATTTTTCCTGCCACTTTAAAAACAAGTGTTTCTTCATCAAAAGGGAAACTTTCTGTTACTCCTTTTTTTGCCAAACAATAATTTCTAAATTCTTCAATATTCATAATAAAAATCATATTGTTTCGACTATAAAGATAATTAAAACATTTTGATTTTTATTCACAAAAAAACCTCTCACAAAATTGCAAGAGGTTTT
>CAZAXU010000010.1:202-51698 GCA_964489245.1 uncultured Flavobacteriaceae bacterium | reverse complement strand
TAATCCGGCTTCTCGGCGTGCTGATAAGCACCTAAATCTGGGCTCTGCGTACGATCAACACCTAAAATATCTAGCGGAACTTGTTGTGCCGTGCTTATATCTCCTTGGTTAATCGCAGTGGAACTGCTACCTATTTGCAAAATATTTTCTTCAGGATTCCAAAAATCCATATTTTGGTTTAGCATCACATTCTGATAGTGTGCAATATCAGAAAAATCTACCTCCGGCACATCGGCAAATACATGGCGTGGATCATTGAACTTGATGGCAGAATTCCTAATCCGGTAGTTGAAATCCGCGTTGGGATTTTTATCGAGGAAAAATTCAATACTGTTTGAGCCGTCTACAATACAATTGCTTAGATTGAATCGTTCCAAATCAAAGACATAAATTTCATCCTTCGTTTTTAAATAATTATTTACGTAGACTGCGGCAGATTTTTCGTTCCTTATGCCATTGGAGAAGTTAACAAAAGTGCAATGCTTAAAATCATATTTTCCACCTAGCGACAGATTGATTGCCGAAAGTCCCGTATTGTTTATCACCAGATTTTCTCCTTCAATGTTTGTTGCCAGAGCATAGATTCCCACTAAACTATGGTTGAACAATTTGGTATTTTTGATGCGAAGCATCGGATTGGCATCATTGCTCGGATGTGCTATAATTCCAACTTCGGCATTTTTGATAAACGCATAGTTTATCTCATTGTTTTTGCTGTTTGACATCAGCCAAATATAATTCCACATTCCTGATTTGTGCTCAAATGCTTCTTCCATTCTATCGTCTTCAAAAATCACCTCGTGTCCTAAAGTTCCATTCACCTTTAGTGTAGCATTTTTCCAAACAATCAAACCGGAATTGAAATGAAAATAGAGATGCGCATCTTGTTCAATCGTCAAGGTTTTTCCGTCGGGAACAGCCACATGTCCGTAAACCACAATAGGCTTTGTTGCGGTGAATGTTGTGTCATTGTTTAAAAAATAGCCCGCTACTTTTGATTTTTCTCCCGTATCCGGATCAGTATAAACCGTCAGAGAATCTTTTCTGCCGTCAGGAAAACGTTTCGGATATAAAAAATAAGCATCCTTGATAAAAGAAACCAACAAAATCTCATCGGTCTTACCTCTATCCTCCACAATGATTTTATCTTCATAGATCGGACTTGAAAGTTGATCGATGTCTGCTGTCACTTCAATAAAAACATAGATGCTGTCTTTGGCATGAATCATCACATTTTTCACGGATTTTCCAGCTTCTCCATCCACATTCAGACGATAAAAAGAATTGTTTCCTTGCTCCAAATGAACACTCTTCAGACTGATATCATTATCTGAAGTATTATATATTTTGACATTGTACGTGCGTGAGGAAATGTTTGTGAAGACAGAATCCATCAAAACCGTGTCTTTTTCAACTCTAAAATCAGCATTCCCCGGAATAACATCAAAATTTTTCCGACAAGAAAAACTAAAAATAACAAGTAAAAATATAACTGAACCGACAAATATTTTTTGCATAGTTTGGTGCTTCATATATTATTCTACGATTTCATGTCTAACGACAAGAAACAAATATGTTAACGATAAAAAACAATAAATATTACTTGTTGAGCAACTCTATCTCAAACATTTTATCCCATTTTTTTCCGGTCACGAACAGATGTTTGCTCTTGGCATCATAGGCAATTCCGTTCAACACATCCAATTGTGCATGTTGGGTTACCATTTTATGCAAATCTGATAAATTAATGATTCCCTCAACCGCTCCTGTCTTCGGGTTAATAATTGCCAAGGCATTTTTCTGCCAAACATTGGTATAGATTTTTCCGTCGACCCACTCCATTTCGTTAATCCTCGTGATTTTATGCCTGTCTGTATAGATATTGATATAATCCGCTTCTCTCATTGAATCCGGATTGATAATCCATATTCTCTCTGTTCCATCAGATTTGTATATATTTTTTCCATCATTGCACAATCCCCAGCCTTCTTTGCTTTGGTTATATTTAAATTCTCCCGTTTTTTTTAAACTATTTTTGTCATAGATAAAACCCATGCCACTTTGCCAAGTCAATTGATATATTTTGTCTTTTAATATCGTGATTCCTTCGCCAAAGTATCTTTTATCTAAGTCAATTTTTTTCAACACTTTTCCTGTTTTTACATTTACGACTCTCAATCCGGATTCTCCGTTTAAACCCGTTCCTTCATATAAAACGCTGTCAGAAAATTCCAGACCTTGCGTAAAGGCATCTATATCATGCGGATAGGTGTTGACAAGTTTATATTTTAGCATCTTGGGCTTGCTTGGTGCAAAAACAGTAATGCTTGTCGGTATGCTTTGAAGCAATTCATCATCTGTTCTAAAATCAAATTTCATTTGATGAGTGCCCAATTTATATTCATCTCCTATATTCAAAAGAAAGCTATCGGCATAATCAAGAGTTTTCAGTTTTTTCTCATCGATATAAATATCTATCTTATCGACTTCAGAATGATTGATATTGTTTATGATTACTTGAAAATCTTTTCCTTGATTGACGGGTGTTTTAATATTCAACCGTAAATCCACCTCTTTCCGGCAGGAAAAAAATCCTAGTGCCAGAAAAAGTAAAATATATTTTTTCATTTTTCTGATTTTATTCTGATTTCACCAAATCTCTCACCGGCTTGTTGAGAATGAGATCTATATACAAATTGATTCTATCCTTCAGATTCTTACGATGAGAAATAAAGTCCAAAAAACCGTGCTCCAAAACGAATTCAGAACGTTGGAAACCCTCCGGCAGGTCTTTTCCCGTGGTATCTTTAATCACCCTCGGACCGGCAAAGCCTATCAATGCATTAGGTTCAGCAATATTGATGTCTCCCAACATGGCAAAAGATGCAGTTGTTCCTCCGGTTGTAGGATCTGTTAATAAAGAAATGTAAGGCACTTTTGCTTTTCCCATTCTTGCAATGGCTGCAGATGTTTTTGCCAGCTGCATCAATGAAATTGCAGCCTCTTGCATTCTGGCTCCACCTGATTTTGAAATCATCACCAAAGGAATTTTGTGCTCTACGGCATAATTCATTGCTCTGGCAATCTTTTCTCCGACAACTGCCCCCATGGAACCGCCAATGAAAGAAAAATCCATGGCAACAACAATCAAGTCTTTTCCTTTTGATTTTCCAACGCCCACGCGCACAGCATCATTTAAATTTGTTTTTTTATAAGCCGTTTTCAAACGTTCAGGATATTTTTTGGAATCTTCAAATTTCAAAGGGTCTTTTGAGCGCATGCCTGCCCACATTTCGTCATATTTTCCTTTATCAAAAAGTATATTGAAATATTCTTCGCTGCCAATCCGCATGTGATAGTCATCTTCAGGACTCACAAAGAGATTTTCTTCCAACACATCTTTGTTCACAATTTTTCCCGAAGGGGTTTTATACCAAATTCCTTTGGGCATATCTTTCTTCTCCGATGTGGGCGTCATAATCCCCTTTATTTTTCTTTTAAACCAAGACATAAATCTATTGTTTTTGTTTTATTTATTCATCTATTTCCAAGCAAGACATACTCGTTTAAAATATCTTTTTTTTATCATATCGATTCATCAATCTCACTTCAATGTATTTATATTATTTAAATCTTCAAATGCTTGCTTCAGTCTGGCTACAAATGTCTTTTCTCCTTCTCTCAGCCACTTTCTGGGATCATAATACTTTTTATTCGGTTGATCTTCTCCATCCGGATTCCCAATTTGTGTTTTGATATAGTCTTTATATTTGTTGAAATAATCACGAACTCCTTCCATAAATGCATACTGCGTATCCGTGTCGATATTCATTTTGATTACACCATAGCTGATAGCATTTCTAATATCTTTCAGTTCGGAACCACTGCCTCCGTGAAATACAAAATTGACAGGTTGTTTTTCTGTTTTATATTTTTTCTGAATATATGCTTGAGAATTTTTTAAAATGTCCGGACGTAAAACAACATTTCCCGGTTTATAAACGCCATGTACATTTCCAAACGAAGCGGCAATTGTGAAATGATTGCTTATTTTCTTCAATTCTTCATAAGCATAAGCAACCTCTTCGGGTTGTGTATATAGTTTGGCATTATCTACGTCAGTATTATCTACTCCGTCTTCTTCTCCTCCGGTGATGCCCAGTTCAATTTCCAAATGCATCTCTAAATCTTTCATCATCTTGAGATATAACTTACTTATTTCAATATTATCTTCTATTGATTCCTCCGAAAGGTCAAGCATATGTGAACTGAATAAAGGCTTTCCTGTTTCCTTATAGAACTTAGCACCGGCAACAAGCAAACCATCTATCCACGGCAATAATTTTTTTGCTGCATGATCTGTGTGTATAATCACCGGAACTTCATATAGTTCCGCCAAGTCATGTATATGTTTTGCACCGGCAACTGCGCCGGCAATTGCAGCCTTTTGATCTTCGTTTGACAGTCCCTTTCCTGCATTAAAATGAGCACCCCCATTAGAGAATTGAATGATAATTGGAGCATTCATTTCTCTTGCAGTTTCTAGTGCGGCATTGATAGAATCAGATCCTATAACGTTCACAGCAGGAATAGCAAAACTCTTTTCTTTAGCATAAGAAAAAAGTTTCTCCAATTCCGCTCCGTATAAAATACCCGGTTTGAATTTCATGATTTAAATATCTTTATTGTGATGTAAAATTAAGAAAAAAAAAGAACATGGTTTCGAAGAAAATATGATTTAACATTTTTGTTTGTAAGGCTGCAGAATACAGCTTCAACATTTTGCAAATTTTTTCTTCTAAAACGGATAGTTTATCCCGAAATTGAATACTGATTTTCTCAAAGATTCTTTGTTAAACCATCTCCCGCTCAAAGGTTTAGAAGGATCATAAGTTTTAAAGGCAAAATCAAATCTAAAAATAAAATAATCAAAATCAACTCTGAGTCCCACTCCTGTTCCCGCAGCTATATCTCGCAAAGATTCAAAGCCCTTGAAATCACCTCTGGAATCCGTGGCATTATTGTTCAAATTCCAGATATTTCCGGCATCGACAAAAACAGCACCATGAAAATATCCCGCAAGAGGAAATCTATATTCCAAATTGGTTGTGAACTTCAAATTGGCTTCGTTAAATTCATTCAATCCCGCTGTTGTTCCCGGTCCTAACGAATAGGCTCTCCAAGCTCTGATGTCATTTGAACCTCCTCCAAAATAGCTGGAAACAAAAGGTATGGAACGTGAATTACCATAGGGAATCGCAACACCAAAAAATATTCTATATGCCAGCACATTTTTGTTCTTAAAGTCCCAATGTTTGATATAGTTAAAATTGGTTTTAATATATTCTGCATAAGGAACATTGTTAATCGTTCTTTGACCTAAATCATTTTTTGGCAAATTAAAAATCCTACCCAAAGGAGATAAAACGCTTCCGGCAAGTTCAAAATAAGTCTCGAGCAAAAAGAAATTATTATCTAGCGGGTTTACTCGGGTATCTAACAAATAGTCATAAGTGTTGCTAATAATAAAAATATTTTGAGTAATTCTTTGCTCTCGTTCTTTGATATTTCTTAAGTCTGTACAAATATTCGGATTAGCTGCACAAAACGAGGCATCATTTAACTGATTTACAATAAATTGGTTGGCTGTTTCAGGTGCAATTGTTTGTCCTAAGCCTGATGCTATTGCAGACAGTCTGTCATAGGTATTACTATATATTTTATAATAATTTTTTGCATTTAGATTGGTAATAAATTCCAAATTCAACAAATCGATTTTATGTGTTTTTTCCTTGGCAGGCTTCCATTCATAACCAAAAATTCCCGCATACTTTCTCCTGTCTAAACCAATATTGGTTTGTGTATTCGTCAAGAAAGTCAAACGGGTTTTTGGCATCATATATTTGGGAATATATCTGTTCAGATACGGGAATAATATTCTGGGAAAATTCAAGGTTGCTGCAAGTTCCAGTTCTCGAACGTCAAAAAAATTATCTCTTAGGCTCATACTTTCTTTTGATGCTGCAGTCATCACAGAAAACGACAAATTTAAAATCTCCGCTCCTCTGAACAGATTCTTAGCGCTAACGGATGCGCTGGCTTTAAGTCCCAGATCATGAATATTGGAATGTGTAGCATCTCCGGAACCTTTGATGCCATATCTTTTTTCCGGAATCAAAAAAATGTTGGCAGTGAGCGTTGTATCTTTCTCATTTTCAATATATTGAACATAAGCCTGCTTGAAATTTTGCAAACTCATAAGTTGCCTATGTGTTCTCAGTCGTGCTAAATCACTATACAACTCTCCTTTTCTGATGAAAATGGATTGCGTCAATGCTTTGGGTCTATATCTCAATTTTTCATTGGTTGAATGCAAATGTATGCCTTCATATTCCACAGAATCTCTCATCATGTTTAAATTCGGATTTTTTTCTCCGGAAATATATACATTCACATTTTTTATTTGGTATTTCAAAAAAGGAACAACTAGAGTTGAATCTCCTTTTTGAATATTTCTATCGGGAATTTTTAAATGTGCTTCTAAATTTCGTTGTTGGTGAATGGAATCAAAAACCAAATCAAATTTGATGTATGAGGGTTGAAAATGATATATTCCATTATTTCTGAAAAGCCGAGAAAGTCGTGTTCTTTCAGCTACAAAATCTCTTCTTTCATATTTTTTTCCAACATGAATTTCATTCTTTTTCTTATGCTTTTTATAGAGTTCTTGAAGAGCCGGAGATGATATCTTATATCCGAACTTTTGGAGCGTATAAGAATTTTTTCTATCAATTTTATAGATTACATTTGCCTTATATTCATCAATTTTCTCTATTTCATAATGCTGAGTTGCATCGAGATAGGAGTTGCTGATATAGTGAAATTTAAGTCTCTTTGCTGTTTTTTTTATTCTACTGCTATCGACATAGACAGGAGGCTCTCCAATCTCCTTAATCACATTGTTTATCCCCTTATAATATTGTTGTAACTGTATAACTTGTTTTCGAGAAAATGCTTTTCTCAAAAAATTATAGGTTCCTTGATGTTTTTTTATCCATTTATAATAAGTCAAATCCGGATTTTGATCGGCAATCGTATAAATATCTGCAAGAATCGGGTAACCAAAAACCGTTGTGTTGGGCGTTTGCAATATCAGTGCTTCAGCTTTTGCTGACTTTTCTTTCTCTCCGTTGACAATAATTTTATTTCTTCTCAACAAATATTTTCCTTCCGGAATTTTTCTATATATATTGCAAGACCCCAAAGACAGGATTAAAAAAAATAGTGATATTTTTGTGACTAGATACTTGGACATAATTATCTCACAAAAGTAAGTTATTAAATTCAAAAATAATAATTCAAAATGATTAGCATTAATCAAAAGAAATACATCAAATCCTTACAGCAAAAAAAATACCGAAATCTTCACAAGGTATTTATTGTTGAAGGATTGAAAAGTATTCATGATTTTCTCAAGTCTGCGTATCCACTCGATATTGTTTACAGCACCAAAGCCTTGGATGCTGTTGATCAAAACAAAACGGTATTGGTCAACCAAAAAGAACTCAAAAGCATCAGTTTGCTCAAACATCCGAAAGATGCATTGGCTGTTTTCAAGATAAAAGAAAACAAAATACTTCCCACTTCAGGGTTTATCATTGCATTGGATGATATTCAAGACCCGGGAAATTTGGGCACCATCATCAGAACGGCAGATTGGTTTGGTGTCAGAGATATCGTATGTTCTCAAAACACGGTTGATTGTTATAATCCAAAGGTTATTCAAGCATCTATGGGCTCCTTGGCTCATGTGAATATTTTCTATGTAGAACTTGAGAACTATCTTGAAAAAAGTTCTATCCCGACATATGGCGCTTTTATGCAAGGAAACAGCATTTATAAGGCTAGTGTCCCCAATGACATGATTTTGGTTGTCGGGAATGAAGGAAATGGAATTCGCGAAGAAATTGAAAAGAAAATAGGCAACCGATTGCACATTCCCGCACACAAAAACTCAAAAGCAGAAAGTCTGAATGCTGCTATAGCCACATCGGTTATTTTGGGTGAATTGCACAGAGAAAAATTGAGAGCATCTTCACGATAAGTTTTTAAAAAATTATTATTCGAAAGTCAGATTAAAATAAACTCCTCTTGTTTTGACAGATTCTATATTTGATGTCCAAGGACTGTTAGGGTCTTTATCTCTAACCAGTTCGTTATCTAAAGAAAAAATTCCTTTTACGCTTGTGGTCAACTTGAAATAATAAAGATACATTTCAAAACCCGCTCCCACTTCATACATCCAAGATTGCTTCTTCATTCTGAATCTTCCTGCGGAGTTGTCATTGGCAGAATCTTGCCACGAAGAAACATTATAGGAAAAAACAATCCCTCCTATCACATAAGGGCGAATATTTCCATATCGAATGGTATTGAATTTTATGGCAAGTGGTAATTGTACATAATTAGATGAAATTTCTCTGATTTTATCTTTGTTTTCCGTAAAGTTTTGAAAAATTAATCTTCTGTTTGTAAAATATACTCCCGGTTCACTTCTCAAACTAAAATTATCATTCAATCTGATATTTCCGATTAAGCCCACTTGAAATCCCGGATTGCTTTCAGATAAAATATGCTCGTTTTCTGTTTTATAGTCTATTTTGAAATCATAGAAATTCAAACCAAAATAGTATCCCCATGTCAACGCATCTTTGTCAAACAAAGGAATGTTTTTCGGAATATCATCGGTGAACTGTGCTCTTGCTCCAAAAGTCACCAACAACAAAATTATTAGTATCTTTTTCATTTGTTTATATTTTCTTATTTCACTGTTAATCAGCTGATTGTGTCTGTCTTTTGTTTAACAAACGCATGCAATCAATAAACAGGCCTATTTTCATTTTCTAGATTTATATATGCTTGCAGCGCCAAACATCAGAGGTGTATCTTCTACAGAAATAAACTTATTTTTTCTCAAAATATTGTTAAACGCCTCTCCATAAGGAAATACTTTTGCTGATTCCGGCAAATAATCATAGGCTCTTTTATCTTTTGAAAATAATCCTCCTAAAGCAGGAATAATATATTTTGTATGAAAATTATAAAGTTGTTTGAAAGGGAAACGGCTTGGTTGTGATGTTTCTAAAACAACAAAAATTCCATCAGATTTAAGCACGCGATATATCTCACTCAAACCCTTGTCCAGATTCTCAAAATTCCTAACTCCGAATCCAACCGTTACAGCATCAAAACTATTGTCTTCAAAAGGCAGATTTTCTGAATCACCCAACACCATTTCAATCAAATGTTCCAATCCTTTTTCTTTTACTTTTTTCTTTCCCACACTCAACATTCCTTCAGAAATATCCAAGCCTACAATTTTCTCAGGCTTTATTTCAGCCAACATAATAGCAAAGTCTCCGGTTCCCGTTGCAATATCCAGAATTTTCTCAGGCTTAACGGCTTTTACCATTTTTACCACGTTTTTTCTCCATCTGACATCGACTCCAAAGGTCATCAAACGATTCATCATGTCATAATTGCCTGAAATATTATCAAACATTTCTGTCACTTGCTCTTTTCTTCCGGTTTGTTTTTCCTTATATGGTTTTGTGTCAATTCCCATGCAATTTTTATTCTGCTGTTAATGCGGCTTTCACTCTTCTGATTGCCTCAATCAAATCTTCTTTAGAAGTGGCATAAGAAAATCTCAGACATTCCGGATTTCCAAAAGCATCTCCGGTTACGGTTGCCACTTTTGCTTCTTCGAGCAAATACATGGACATATCCGTGGCATTTTTAATTTTATATCCTTTGATTTCTTTGCCGAAATAAGATGAAACATCCGGAAAAAAATAAAAAGCTCCTTCAGGCATATTCACTTTGAAACCCGGGATATCACTCAGCAAATCATAAACCAATGCTCTTCTTTCGTTAAAGGCATCAATCATATATTGTATGTTTGCTTTTCCTCCGTCCAAAGCTTCGATAATGGCTTTTTGTGCTATTGAATTTGCGCCTGATGTGACCTGACTTTGAATTTTTGCACAAGCTTTGGCAATTGTTGGATGTGCAGCCATGTAGCCCACACGCCAACCGGTCATCGCAAAGGCTTTTGACACACCATTCACCGTAATCACTCTATCATAGATTTCAGGAATGGCTGCAAAGCTGGCAAAATTTCCTGAAAAATTGATATATTCATAGATTTCATCTGCAATCACATAAACTTGCGGGTGGCGTTCCAACACTTTTGCCAAAGCTTCCAATTCTTCCTTATGATAAACAGAACCACTCGGATTAGTCGGCGTGTTGAAAATCATCAGTTTTGTTTTTGGTGTAATTGCCGCTTCCAACTGCTCCGGTGTAATTTTGAAATCATTATCAATTGTTGTGGTAATCGGTTTAGGAATACCGCCAACCAATTTTGCGATTTCAAAATAGCTCACCCAATATGGAGAAGGCAACAGAACTTCATCGCCCGGGCTCACCAGTACCATTGCCGCATTGAAAATGGACTGTTTGGATCCGGTTGAAACCACAATTTGATCTACGGCATATGTGATATTATTATCTCTTTTCAACTTTCTTACAATTGCTTCTCTCACATCCTTGTATCCTACAATCGGCGGATATTTAAAAAACTTCTTGTCCATGGCTTGCTTTGCTGCCGCAACGATATAATCCGGCGTGTTGAAGTCGGGCTCTCCCAAGCTTAAACTGATAATATCTACGCCTTCAGCTTTCAATTCTGCAGCACGTTCTGCCATGGCAATTGTTTGTGATGTGGATAAGGTTTTTATTCTCGAAGATAATACGGGTTCCATAATCGTAAATTAAGACTTGTAAATTTTATACATGAAAATTAACCAATTCTTCCAAAGGATTCTTAATAATTTTTCCGGGAATTAAATTGTGTTTTTGAATCACTTGAAGCAGTTCTTCTTGAAAATGATAGGCAATTGAACCATTGAAATGCAAAGGTACATCCTTGTATTGCTCATAAGCGCTCAACTGGTAGCCTATCAAAAGTTCAAAACCCTTGGTCAATAGTTCTTTTACATATTTACTTCTGTAATATCTTGACATAAAAGGCGCAAATGATGCCAAAAACGTGTTGGGTTGCGGGCTATGATATAGATCTCGAGTCAGTGAATCTTCATTGAGATTATAAGACTTCTTGAATTCTCTTCTCAAATTTATCGGCATTTTATTGAAATAATAATCTCGAAGTAATTGTTTTCCGAACCAATTTCCCGATGCATCATCCATCAAAAGATAGCCAAAACCGCCAATCGATTTCACAATCTCTTTTCCGTCATAATAACAGGTGTTGGATCCGGTTCCCATAATTGAGACAATTCCTTTTTCCTTGCCTGCTGTTGCTCTGGCTGCCGCCAAAAGATCATTATACACTTCAAGGCTTGCGTGATCAAATATCTCTCCTAAAACTTTTTGCAGTTTTTCTTTTGCAGAAGGTTCATCTGTTCCGGCGCCATAGAGAAAAATCTTTTTGATAAAAGCGGCATGATTTAGAAGTTCAGAACTTCTGGCAATATTTTTAGTTAAAGTTTCCTCATCGAAAACCGTTGGATTTAGTCCTCCCGATTCAAAGTCGCCAACAAGCATTCTTTCATTATTGACCAATCTCCAAGCAGTTTTGGTTGAGCCTGCATCTGCAATTAAAATCATTTGTTCTGTGTTATATTTATTAAATTTGTCAAAAATACAATAAATATATTAATCATAATTGTCAAGCTTGTGAAAATGAATAAAACCAAACAACAAATCATAGAGAAAACCAAGGAATTTGTTTTAAAAACCCTTGAAAATGCAGAAGCAGGACACGATTTCTGGCATATCAAGAGAGTTGTAAAAACATCTATGGAAATTGCAAAGAAAGAAGGAGGAGACATGTTCATTATCTTACTTGGAGCTTATCTTCACGATATTGCCGATTCAAAATTTCATCATGGTGATGAAAGTATTGGGCCTGAAATTGCAAAGAAATTTTTAGAAAAAAACAAACTTGATGCATCAAGCATTGATCATATAATCAAAATCATTGAAAATATTTCTTTCAAAAACACTTTTGAAGAACAGAAATTTACCAGCAAAGAATTGGAAATTATCCAAGATGCAGACCGTTTGGACGCTATCGGCGCCATCGGAATTGCCAGAGCATTTGTCTATGGCGGCTATAAAAACAATCTTATTTATGATCCCAACTTCAAGCCTAAAGAGAATCTTTCAAAAGAGGAATATAAGAAAGGTAAAACAGCTACTGTCAATCATTTTTACGAGAAATTGCTCAAACTCAAAGATTTGATGAACACAAAAACCGCCAAAGAAATGGCAGAAAACAGACATCAATTTATGCTGGATTTTTTGGAACAGTTTTATCTGGAATGGGGCGAAATTCCCGGTTAGATTTTACTGAACCTGAACCAAAGACTTCCTGCCCGAAACGACATCCAGAGCAAAAAAGCAATCCAAATTGCATAAAGTTTAAAATCAAAATAATCCAGAACAACCAATGTAGGGATAAAGACTAAAAAAGTGGCTATCAACTGGATATTTCTCAAATATTTTGCCCACCCGATTCCTTTAAATATCCCGTCAAATATAAAAGCTATTGCTCCTACGGGTTGCATCAAAATAATCAACCAGAAAAAAGTATCGAAGATGTTCAATACGCCTAATTCTCGAGTAAATATTTTTCCGATAAAGGGATAAGAAATAATATAAACAGCCGATAGTATCACAGCTACAAACAAACCATATTTGAGCAACTTTTTGCTTAATATTTTCATATTTACAAAATCTTTAGAGCCAAAAAGTTTTCCTGAAATCGAATTTCCGGCATTGGCATATCCATCGATAAAAAAAGCTGAAAACAACCAAATATTTGTAGCAATCACGTGTGCAGCAATATAGTCTTTGCCATATGATGTTGCATATCTATTTGAAAGATAGATGGCCACATTCAATGCAATTGTTCTGATAATCAAATTGCCGGTTAATGACAAGAAATAGCGTATTTCCGGATTCAAATTTAATTTTAAATTCAATCTGAACGGCGTTTTATTTAAATAGTATCCGATTGCTAAAAGCATCATCACAAATTGTGCGATCAAACTTGCCCAAGCAGCACCTTGAATGTGCATTGCCGGAATGATATCTCCAACACCATAGACCAAAACATAATCTAACAACACATTCAGCACACCGCCAATCAAACTGATTTTCATTGCCCATAAGGTGTTTTGCAAACCTCTGAAAACGCCAAAAATCAAAAAAGTTATCAATGTAAAAATAAGACCGAAAACCCTGATTTTATAATAAGAGACTGCATAATCCAAAATGATTTCTTTGGCACTGTATAGCATAAATATTTCTCGAGCAAACCAAAAACTAAAGCCGGAGAACAAAATGCCAACCGTCACATTAAGAAGCATTGTTTGCGGAATTAATGTTTTTATATCATTGATTTGATTGCTTCCTAATTTTTGAGACACAATACTGGAAATGGAACTTTTTGTCTGAGCAAGAATCCATATAATTGCAGAGAGAAACGAGCCCACAATTCCAACAGCCGCCAGACTTTCTGTAGGATTCAATGTCACATGCCCCACGATTGCCGTATCACTTATTGAAATGACAGGTTCAATGATTCCTGCCAATATGGATGGTATTGCCAAGCGGTTAATTGATCTAAGTGAAATTTTTTCAGACATTTATCTCAAATTGTTTTGCAAAGAAAAGAATTTTTTTACTACTTTTGTTTTTCTTAAAACGGGGCCGTAGCTCAGTTGGCTAGAGTGCTTGACTGGCAGTCAAGAGGTCGAGGGTTCGACTCCCTTCGGCTCCACAAAAAAATCAATCTGTTTTCACGGATTGATTTTTTTTATCAATACGGATCTACATCAATATTTACTCTAACAGACTTATATTGTGGAATATTATTGAAAGTATGAATAATTTTTAAAATCATTTTTTTCTGTTGATCAAGTTGTTTATTTGGTTTGAGTTTAATCACTATTTCTTTGATGTATTTATTTCTTATTCTAGGAATCAAAGGGTCTGAAGGACCCAAAACTTTTGAAAAATAATTCTCAAAAGATTTGGCAAGCCATTGTGATGCTTCCAGAACCTTTTGCGGATTTCTGTCTTTCAGTTCAAATCTGATTAATTTACTAAAAGGAGGATAATATAAATTTTTTCTTAGCAACAACTGTTGATCATACATCTTCTGATAATCGGCACTTTTGACCATTTTCAAAACGGGATGCCTCGGATTGAATGTTTGAATCAACACTTTTCCTTGCTCTTTCTTTCTTCCTGCCCTGCCGGCAACTTGCAACAACATTTGAAAACTACGTTCATCTGCTCTGAAATCGGGATAATACAGCAACTGATCTGCATTCATCACCAAAACCAATCCTACATTCTCAAAATCTAAGCCTTTGACCAGCATTTGTGTACCCACCAAAATATCTGTTTCTAGATTTTGAAAATCGGAGATGATTTTGGCAAAGCTGTTTTTGGCTTTTGTCATATCGCTATCCATTCTTCCTACCACTGCTTCAGGAAAAATCTGTTGCAAATCATTTTGAATCTGCTCTGTCCCTATTCCCTTATATGAGATAGACGGGTTTCCACAAGCCGGACATAAAACAGGTTGTGACATTTGATAGCCACAATAGTGACATTTGAGCTTTCGTTTGGACTTATGCAGTGTGAGGCTCACATCGCAATTCGGACACTGAATTACATGACCACAATCCTCACATTGTGAAACCGGCGCATATCCTCTTCTGTTTTGAAAAACAATAATTTGTTTTTTCTCTTGAAGATTTTGCTCAATTTCTTTCAGAGCAAAATCTGAAAAATTGCCTTTATTCCTCTTTTTTCTCAACTGTTCCTTTAAATCGACAATTTGAATTTCTGGCAATTTCACATCCTTGTATCTTTTATCAAGTTTGACAAAAGTATATTTTTGTTTTTCTGCATTCTTACTGCTTTCAATTGAAGGGGTTGCAGAACCCAACAACACCTTTGCTTGGTGAATTTTTCCCAGTAAAACCGCCATGTCTCTGGCTTGATAGCGTGGTGCCGGTTTGTGTTGTTTATAAGAAGATTCGTGTTCTTCATCTACAACGATTAAATCCAAATTATTAAACGGCAGAAAGATCGCCGAACGTGCACCCAATATAATCTTTGCTTGATTATTTCCCTTCAAAACATGCATCCAAACTTCTCTCCTTTCCTGTTGTGAATATCTGGAATGATATACGGCAATATCATTGCCAAACACCTTAACCAAGCGCTGCACCAATTGTGTGGTCAAGGCAATCTCCGGCACCAAATAGAGCACTTGCTTTTTTTGCTTTATCAGGTCTTTGATAATGTGGATGTATATTTCCGTCTTGCCACTGGAGGTTACCCCTTTGAACAATTGAGGTTTTTCCGTTTGAAAATTCTGTTTGATCTGTTTCAAAACTTCTTGTTGATCTTCAGACAAGGTTTTGATTTTTTCAGAAGATTTTTCAAAATTAATCCGGTCAATGTTAGTGATTCGTTCTTGTAAAATATCTTTTTTTATCAAGCCTTTAAGAGATGAAAGACCTGCCGAACTTTCCATTAACAATCTCTTTTTCAATACGGGAATATTATTTCGTTGTATTGCAAAAAATTTCAACAAAAGTTCTCTCTGTTTTTCTGCATTTTTGGCTAATTTCTCAAATAATAAATTAATATCCTTTCCTTTCCATTGCTTATGAAGCTGAATATAATGTTCTGTTTTGGGTTTATATTTTTCATTGACTTCTTGGAGACTGTGTATCAAACTTTTTTTGATAAGTCCGTTAACGATGCTTATTACATTTTTTTTATCCAAAATATTTTGCAAGCTCTTAATATCTATACTTTTTTGAAGCTTTAGCGCTTCGATCAGCATAAATTCATCATCATTCAATTGCTCATTTTCAACTTTCACGTCTTGGTTCAAAAGAAGATAAGTATTGCTTTCCAACATAAAAGAAGCCGGCAAAGCTGCCTTCATCACCAAACCTAAAGGAGTGAGATAATAATCTGAAATAAATTGCCACAACTCCCATTGCTCTTTAGTCACAATTGATTCATTATCAACTATATGCGATATGTTCTTGGTTTGATAGTGTTTTGGCGCATCATGATGTTTTTTAAATACGAGTCCTGTTTGGACGCCACTTTTTCCAAAATTAACCGCTACACGCATTCCTTTGTGCAAGAAATAAAACTCATCTTCTGAAACTCTGTAAGTAAAACTATTCCACAGATTCAACGGAAGTATGACATCAACATAATATGTCTGATTTTTTTTTGCCATAAATAACAGTGTAAAAATAGTATTAAATTTATAACCAGCGCAAAAAAAAGAGACTGCTCTGACGAACAGTCTCCTAAATATTTTCATGCCAATGACTAAGAAGGTCTTCCTCCCTTAAGTTCATCTTGCCATTTCTCCAGTTCATCCCATTTCCCTTGTGCTGCTAATTCTGCTTGTTTTGGCCAAGTTGCAGGGTTATGTACTTTATAATTTGGTCCCGCATTGTCTAATATTTTCTGAATATAAGACACATCGGTTTGAGATAGTTGTTCCCAAGTATATACACCTCCATCAAAAAGAAGCTGTTCAATTTTCGGACCTATCCCCTCCACCTTTTTCAGATTATCTCTCTCTTCCGGTGGCACGGCGGCAAAACCCATCTTCGTGCCTTTATTGCACTCATCAAGCTCTGTTTTCAATCTTTTATTTTCTGTTTCATAAATGGAAAGTTGATTGGTTGAAAGTGTGTATTTATGGTCTAGATCTTCATATTTAACTTTCCAATTTACATCATCCGTGGACTTACCACCCAACAGATAACGCAATAGGTATCCAAGAATAAATGCTACGAGAAGCATTAAAATAATTTCAAATATAGCAGTGTCTTTCCCATAAGAATCTGCTGCGCTGAATAAGCCGCTTACTAATATATTCATAGTTGTTTTATTTTATAATTGATATTTCTACTCTTCTGTTTTTACTTCTACCTTCTTTGGTATTATTATCTGCAATAGGATTGTTTTCTCCCTCTGATGATATGCTGATTCTGTTTTTAGCAATTCCGTTTTTTGTTAGTATTTTCCTGATTTTCTTGGCTCTTATCATGCCTAAATATTTATTGACATATTTTTTTCCTATATTATCTGTATAGCCTATAATTGAGAGCTTCTGATTAGGATTGGCTTTTAGCTGTTCTTGCAAACCGCTGAGATAGTTCAAAATTTCCGGTGTCTTAATTTCTTCTGCAGAATTGAAAGGAAAATGAATCAGTGTTTTTCCGTTAATCTCTTTTACAAAATCATTTCTGACAACCCAATGTACGTATGACT
The DNA here is from genome assembly GCA_964489245.1 of uncultured Flavobacteriaceae bacterium. Classification (GTDB taxonomy): domain Bacteria; phylum Bacteroidota; class Bacteroidia; order Flavobacteriales; family Flavobacteriaceae; genus CAZAXU01. The sequence continues at coordinate 34,280 of CAZAXU010000010.1, read as the reverse complement.
TATAACCGCTAAAAATATTCGGATGTGTTGTGCCTGCTTCAATTAATTTTGCTTCTGTGACAATCAATTCCGGATCGAGTTCTTTAGCAAAAAGAGCTTTCACTTTCGCCGCTCTTGCTAGTCCCAGATTTTCAAAGCTTGTATTGTTGGTCTCACCGGCGTAATACGGGCCTTGAACTAATAATTTTTTTCCCTCAGCTTTTAATTGAGCAATAGATTTCACCTCGGCTGTCCATTCATTGTTATCACGAACTACCGGTTTCTCGTCTGACCAATTGAAGGACAATAAATCAGCAAGTTTTTTCTTAGTTTCTTGTTTTGTTTCTGTTTTCTCAACTGATTGCTCCGGTGTTTTCACAAGTTCAGTCTGTGTGCAAAATCCTTTGATTTTACAAACATACCAATACGTGCTTCCCGCACCCCAAACCAAAAAAGAAATCAGAACTAACCAGGTTTTTGATCTCATAAGTTGTTGTTTATTAGTTGTGTATCATTCTAAAAAAAGTGCAAACTTCCATTTTGGAAAGATTTGAACCCAATTTAAATTATCGTATAAAATTAGCACAAAATTTTAAGAAATACAAATCTAAATAGCATCTCATTAAAAATCAACAACTTACAACATCTAACCAATTAGAAAAAACAATAAAAGAAATAATACAACGCATTGATTGACAAGTTAAAAAAAACAAAAACAAGAAATATCAGTCACAAACCGTTTAGATGAACATAAATTCTTAATTTTATTTCTCTACTGTTTCTATTATCTAAAATTTATACTTTAATATCATTTTTTCTTTTTCCTGAAGGAAGTGTTCAAAATTATTGATATTTTTGTTCACAGATATCGAAAAGATGTATAAAATCAAAGACAAATCTTATGAATTTCCTTCGGTTGAACTGTCCGATCCGGATGGCTTGCTTGCCTATGGTGGCGACTTGAGCATAACTCGACTAATTGCAGCATACGAAAATGGCATTTTTCCTTGGTATGACAACGAATCTGAAATTTTATGGTGGTCTCCGGATCCGAGAATGGTGCTTTTTCCGAAGAATATCCACATCTCAAAAAGCATGAAACAGCTCATGCGTAGGCATAAATATAAAATAACTGAAAATCAAGCGTTTGAAAAAGTAATTCATGCTTGCTCCATAGCTCCTCGACAAGAAAAGGGAACCTGGTTGGTGCAAGAAATGATTGATGCTTACATCCGATTATATCATAACGAACTGGCATACTCAATAGAGGTTTGGAATCGAAAAGACGAACTGGTCGGCGGGCTCTACGGCACCACAATCGTTCCACAAGTTTTCTCCGGTGAAAGTATGTTCAGTTTGGAAAGCAACACCTCAAAATTGGCTTTTATTCATTTGGCACAAATTGCCATAGAAAATAATTATAAGATAATTGATTGCCAATTATATACTCCTCATCTAGCCAGCTTGGGTGCAACAGAAATTCCCAGAAAAGAATTTCTAAAATTTTTGAATAAAGAATAATTTTATCTTCTTCTTTTAAACTGGTATAAAAGTGCCGGAAACAAAATAAACAATAGCAAAGGCTGAATCAAGAATCTGCGCACATAAAACAGTCTTAAATATTCCCCGACATGATAATTGGATATTTCATAAGAAATGCCAATGACCAGAATGATGTAGACAATTCCATAAAACAAAAATAAAAACTTAATCAGGCTTTCATTTTTGAAAAAAATATATAAAATCGAAATTGAAATGAAAGCATTCAGCCAAAATCGTACACCGTCCTTCAGAAGAAGTGAAGCAAGATTTATTTCAGGTAAATTTTGAGTGAGATAATCATTATGGAAGAAAAAGATTAGACCATCGTCAAAAATTGATTTTTCATACAGTCTGATAAAAAACAGCAACAGCAACAAAAAGAAAATGACGATATACTTGATTGGTTTATTGCTCATATTCTATCGTTTATTTTTTTGATAAAAACAATCCACAACACCACCACATATCCATAGATTATTGCGGGAAAAATAACCCGATGAGAAAAATCTTTTATTTCAGGAAACGCATAGAATATATATCCCAACATAACAATTCTGAATATGTTAAACACAAAAATTGACAAAGCTGCCGGCAGTGCAAAAAACAAAGCTTTTTTGATGGAATCGGCAAATGCCAAAACAAAAGAAACAAACAAAATAATAATGCTGACAGCAGTGCAACCTTCAACAATTCTAGCCACATAATCTCCATTGATAATCAGCTTTAGAGAAGCCTCGGAAGCAATGGGAGCTGTCTGCGCATCAATATGAAACCAAGAGAATATTTTTGTAACGCTTTTTCCCACAAAATCAGTCAAAAAATCTGTTTGTTCAGCATGTTGAGATAAATAAAAATTATAAATTGCCACCAACAAAACATAAATCCCTATAAATTTTATGATGAAAAATAGAGTTGATTTATACTGAAGAAATGTTCTATAGATGGTCTTCACTAATTTCTATGGTCGTTTTTATAAGAACCAAAAGTACTAATTATTTTGACATGTTGTTATTTTATCCATTATGGCAAATGATGCAATAACACCATAATCGGCTATTTTTCCAATTCAAGAGCTCCCGATTCAAAAGTATAATGAAACGGAATTCCATACTTTTTTGCAGTCTTTCTCCAACGCTTTACAAACGAAGGATAATTGCTCCCGTCTGCTATGATTTTTTTTGGTTTTAAAGTCAACAGCATTCTCTCAAAATTAATTTTAGGCGAATAACTCATCAAAACAAAATCGGGGTATAAATTTCCATAATTATAAATACCTAAACTGTCAATGACGAGAATTTTTTTATTGTTGAAATCATATAAAAAGCCGGCACGTTCAAAATGCGTTTGAACATTGCCCAAACTCTTTTTGAAATCGTTCAAAATATATCGACTTATTTTTGCGGAATCTTGATAGAAAATAAGCTGTCTTGACTGTTGAAGAGCTAAGACTTCTGTCTTATATTGATGTAAGATATAAAATTTATGTGTATGGCTTTGCCTATATTTTTCAAATAAGATTGTCAGTTGAAAAAGCAATATCCAAGACAGCATCAAAAATATATATTTGATATTATTCTTATTTTTTAAGAAGGTGTATAGCACAAAAATTCCTATAGTAACCATCACAAACAACAAATCGGAAAATCTGATATGGTTAATGATTGAAAATTTCAAAGATGCAATTTCTTGATTGACAAAAATCAAGGATTTTAACAGAAACGAAAAAATTGAGAAACCACTTGGAATCACTATGCCCGACAGTCCTGAAAAAATCAATGCAAAACCAAACAACAACACGACAAACAACAGAGGAATTGCAAAAAGGTTTGTTAGGAAGAAATAGATAGGAAATTGATGAAAATAATATAATGTAAACGGCAAAACTCCGATTTGTGCAGCCAAAGAAACCACAAACAGGTCTATTGTCCGTTTTAATGCGTTATGTTTTATGTGATATAATTTTGAAAAGATCGGATAAAAACTCACGATGGAAAGTACCGCAGCAAAGCTCATCTGAAAACCAATTTCAAAAACCATATTAGGCTGAAAAACCAACAATAGTAATGCTGCGGCAAAAAGCGTATTATAAACATTTGTTGCGCGCCTGAGTTCCAAACCTATTTGCAAAAACGAAAACATCATAACCGCACGCAAAACCGATGGCGAAAATCCCGTGAGAAAAGCATAGAACCATAAAAACAAAATTGTTAAGAAAAGAAAAGTTGTTTTGCCAAAAAATTTTTTAATCGGATGGAAAAGAAATCTCAGAAAAATCAATAGAATTCCGATATGCAAACCTGAAATTGCCAAAATATGAATGGCTCCCGAATTCTGAAATGACTGCTTGATTTCATCAGACAAGTATTGTCTTTCTCCAAGAAACAAAGCTACTGCCAAATTATATTCATCTGATTTTATTCCATTTTCTTTAAACAAGGTTTTGATTTTATTTCTTGATATTTCTGCATACTGCAACAAAATTCCGGATTTGTGAAAAACGGATTCATAGGCAATATCTCTCAATGTAATTTGATGATAAATTTGTTTGTTGGCAAGATAGTTCCGATAGTCAAACGCATAAGGATTCAAGGCTTTTGGAACAAATTTGATTTGCATGGAATCCAATAATATATTTATCTGATTTCCAATATTTTGCAAAGCATCTTTATTTGAAATCTTTAGCAATATTTTCCCTTGCACCCTGTTTTCATTAATCTGATTCACCTCGCACAAATAACGATGATAATATTTTGTAGGTTTCAATATTTTATCAATCTTTAAGCTGATAAAATTTTTAGATTCTCTGTTGATAAAATGTGTATAATGACCGGAACGAATACTCCAATCAGCACTGACATAAAGCAGCATGCCAACAAGAAAACTTAAGGTCGCTACTAAAAGAGTGAAAGGAATCGAATTATAAATATTTTTGTTTAAAATCCGGTGAAAGATAAATAGAAAAATCAAAACAACAAGAATTCCTGCCGGCAGAATCTTTACGGGGAACAAAATATTTCGAGCCGCAACAATTCCTGTCATCACAAAAATTGAAATAAAGACGATAGGAAATTTAATCGTTTTCACGAGATTCTATTTAACTTTCTGTTAAACACATCATTATTTGCCAACAAAAAGAGTTAACCGCCTACAAGTTATAAATATTTTTTGATACAAAATTTTTTGTATTGTAAAATCCGGACAACAAAGAGCAAAGTCATTGGTTTAGATCATCAAAAATCAATTGTGCGGTTTTATCGGAAACCGATTCTGTTCCCAAGATTTTGCTCAGGCTATTATAATCTTTCATAATTTTTGCCCGAGTTTCTCCGGTATTGATTGAATTCAGTTCTGTTTTAAGTATCAGTCTGTTGAAATCATCCTGAAGTAATTCTCTGACGGCTTCTTTATTCAAAATCAGGTTGACCAAGGAAAAATATTTTATTTTCACGAGTCTTTTGCCAATTTCATACTGCCATTTGTGTGTCTTATAAACCACAATTTGTGGCACTTTCAGCAATGCTGTTTCCAGAGTTGCCGTTCCGGAGGTGACCACAGCCGAATGTGAATTCTGCAATAGATTATAAGTGTCACCAAAAATAACAGGCAGCTTTTTTTCTTTTACAAACTCCTGATAATCATCCTTTTTAAAACTTGGCGCTCCGGAAACAACAAATTGATAGTCCGGAAAATCTTCAGATATGGCAAGCATTGTCGGCAACATCATTTTGAGTTCTTGCATTCTGCTGCCGGGCAAAAGTGCAATGATTGGTTTTGGACTTAGATTGTATTTATTCAGAAAATCGTTTCTTGAAACGGATTGATGATTTTGTATGGCGTCCACCACCGGATTTCCAACATATTCTGCCTTAACAGCGTGCTTTCTAAAAAAATCAACTTCAAAAGGCAAAATTACGAAGAGTCTGTCTATATATTTTTTTATTTTTTTTACCCGCCCTTCTTTCCATGCCCATAGTTTGGGAGAAATATAATAATGCACTCTGAAGCCTTTATTTTTTGCAAAGGCAGCCATCCGAAGATTAAATCCGGGATAGTCTATCAAAACAACAACGTCAGGATTGAATTTCTTAATGGCTTGTTTGGTCAGCTTGAAATTTTTCGAAATGGTTTTTATATTTTTGATTACGTCAATCACACCCATGAAAGCCATATTCTTATAGTGAATCACAGGCTTCTTCCCTACCGCTTTTTTCATAGCATCTCCACCCAAAAAATCAAATCGTGCCTGAGTGTCTATTTTTTTTATGGATTGAATAAGATTGGATGCGTGCAAATCTCCCGAAGCTTCTCCTGCAATAATAAAATATTTCATAATGATTTTTTTTTATAGAATTTCCATAAAAACAATCGACAAAGCATAAAAAATGGATGCCCCAATTACACCGCGAGCTTTGTAATCTTCCTTCCTCCTATAGAACACAAAAAACACCAACATATTGACCAATACACTGATGGTCAAAACTTGTGTAAATAAATCATCTTTGACCAATTGATGGTAGGCTTCAACAAACTCTGTTTTCAGCGCCAAAGTAACATAGAAATAAAAGCTGATTACCGGAGCAACCAAACCAACTAAAAATCCTTGAAACACTTCTTTCTTAATTTTTGTCATTTTTCCAAATTTTTTAGTTGGTCAATCACCGCATATGCGGTCATATCATATTGAATCGGAACTACGGAAACATAAGCATTTGCCAAGGCAAATTCATCCGTATCTTCGCCCTTATCGTTATTTACAAACTCCCCCGAAAGCCAGTAGTATTTTCTTCCATGCGGATTTTCTCGTCGATCAAAAGTTTCATTCCATTTTGCATTGGCTTGCCTAGCCACTTTAATTCCCTTGATTTCATTCAACGGAAGCGCCGGAATATTCACGTTGAGCACCACACCTTTCGGCATGCCATTGTTCAAAATATTTCCGGCAATTTGCTTGGCAAAATATTTGGCTGCAGAAAAATCCGCATCCCATTTATAGTCTAACAATGAAAAACCTATTGATGAAATGCCCTCAATACCTCCTTCAACCGCTGCAGACATTGTTCCGCTATAAATCACATTAATCGATGAATTTGATCCATGATTGATTCCCGACACCACCAAATCCGGTTTGCGATACAAAACTTCACTGATTCCTAATTTTACACAATCAACGGGCGTTCCGTTTGATTTATATTCTACTTGGGGTCCATCATCGATTTGTATCAAATCCAAATAGAGTGTAGAATTGATTGTCACGGCATGTCCCATTCCGGATTGCGGACTATCCGGAGCAACTACAACAACATCGCCCAATTCATTCATCACCTCTATCAAAGCCCGAATTCCGGGAGCTGTTATGCCGTCATCATTAGTCACTAAAATCAAAGGTTGTTCTTTCATTTATCCAAATTTTAAATTTAACTGAAGCGTTTTATCCATTATGTTACACACAAAACCGGTTTGTCAGATGGTGTATCCGAACCATAAAGGTATAAAAAATTGGGGATTTGCTCATTGCAAATCCCCAATTTAAAAATATAATACGACCTAAAACCTATTTAAAATCTTTCTCAGAGACATCTGCATTGATTTTTGTCTCTTTCAATTCCAACTTAAGCTTTTGCGGTCCCATGGGAACAATGATTGTATGCGGAAATTTAATGCCATTCACGACCTTATAATCTGCAAATTCAATATTTTGACTTATTGTTTGCCCATTCATCTCTTGTTTTTTTATGGTTTTGTCCAACAAACCTGTTTTTGAGTTAAAATAATAATCGCTTTCTCCATCCGTCAAAACATAATAATCAACAGTTTCAACAGTTTCAAGTCTTTTGAGTTTACCTGTTTTATACAAAGCCACTTCTTCAAACGGTGCGGTTTGTTTTTTCATTTTTGCCAGCTCTTTCTCGTCAAGAGGTTTTTTCATACCCTGTTGTTCCTTTCGTCCGTTTGTTCCGTCAAAGACAATTGTTGAAACAACCATACCGTTAAAAGAAGTTTGTTGGAAAGTTTTATTCGGATACATTGATTTTTTTAAAATTTCCAATTTTGCTCCTTGCATGCTGGCCTCGTATTTTTGTATAAGAGTTTTTACGTCGTTTATTTCATCCTTCACGCCAATTGCTTTGAAATAGTTATCTAAAACATATTTTAAGTTTATTCCTGTCGGAATTGCCTTATTCATTTCAGGTTTTTTAACGGGATTGCCATACTTGTCAAAATAGTTAATTTTAAAACCTTTTTTCTCCAGTCCGGGCACAATATCCGCTGCCTTTCCGGCAACAATTATTCTTGCTTGACTCGGATGCAAATATTTTTTTGCCATCGTTTGTATGTCATCAACCGTTACTGCCTCAATTTTTTCTAAGAATGTTTTATAGAAATCTTCGGACAAGTTATTGGTATAAATTTTCAAAGCTTGACCGGCAATTGTCGATGGTTTTTCCATGGATAACACAAAATTTCCAACATATTTTGCTTTGGTATTTTTTAAAACTTTCGGATCTACTTTTTCATTGATAATTTTATTGATTTGCTCCATAGTTGCCACAACGGCACTATCGGCAACAGAATTTCTCACACTGGTTGATGCTTCAAACAGTGCTCCGTATTTATCCGTGCCGAAATGACTTCTGGCTCCATAAGTCCAACCGTGTTTTTCTCGAAGAGTCATGTTTAAATAACTATTAAAATCTCCTCCCAGAATGGAATTCATCAGCAAAACCTTGGGGTAATCGTGCTTTGCTATTCTGATATCAGAACGGTGTACCACTTTAATTTCCGTTTGTTCTGCATTGGGCATATTCACAAAATCAATTTCTGTTTGTCTCACGTTTTTGATTGTGGGAATGGGTGCGCCCATAAGTTCTGATGTTTTTTCCCATCCTTTAAAGCCTTCTTTTACCAGAGTTTTCAGCTCATCCGTTTTTACATCTCCAACCACGATCAGATAGGCATGATTTGGCGTGAAATTATTTTGATAATAGGCATTCACATCTTCTAAAGAAAGTTTTTCCAAATCGGAAATTTTTGCAATTTCTCCGTAGGGATGGGCTCCATAGGCCAATTTCCTGCGAACCCTGTTTGCCGCCGCAGGTGTGCTTTTTTCTTGAGTTTTCAGTCCCTCAACAGCCAAGTCTTTCTGTTTTATAAATTCTTCTTTCGTAAATTTAGGATTAACAACTTGGTCCACTGTCAATTTCAACACATCTCCAAAAAACCTGCTTAATGAATTGATTCTAAAACCGGCATTATAAAGATAGACATTTGCGCCGTAGAAATCTGTTTTTTCATTAAATTCATCTTTCGAAACCGTTTTAGATCCCGTTCCCAACAGACTTGACAACAAATCATCACTTCCTATCTTATTTCCCAAGCTAACAGGCGGATTGTCAATTTTCAATGTTGCCGTCACACTGGGCAATTTATGATTTTCAACAACAATAAGTTTCATGCCATTATCCATTTCAAAAACTTGAGGCTTTTCAAACTTAATTTCTGGCGCAGGTCCCGATTTTGGCATTACATCAATATCATTTTGACTCATATTTTTTCCTTTTTCTTCCACAGTATTCTTGTTGCTTCCACAAGAAACAACAACTAATAAAAGCATAACTGCTACTGAATATATTACTTTTTTCATCTGTATATTTTTTTATTTTTTATCCTTTAGAGGCAAATACTCTAGCAGAACTCTTTTGTTTTTATCTAAATATTTTCGAGCAACATCACGCATTTCTTCACGCGTGATACTTTTGTATATATCCAATTCTTTGTTGATTAAATTGGTATCGCCGTAAAGCACATTATATCGAACCAAATTATTTGCAATTCGTTGCATTCCTGAATTTGAATTCACAAATTGATTTTCAATCTTGTTCATTAGTTTCTGATAGTCTTTTTCAGCAATTAAGTTTGTTTTTACTTTTTCTATTTCTTCATCTATCTCCTTTGTCAAATCTTGCAAACCGCCTTTATTTTTCATCGGAACACCAAAAAGAATATAAGTGCCATAGTCTTCTTGACTCATATTGAAAGCGCCAACCCAAAGGGCTTTTTTCTTTTTATCCACCAATTTCTTATGAAGTACAGAGCTCTTGCCATCGCTGAGATAAGATGAAATCAAATCAAGCACGTAGGCATCCCTTTGCTTCATTGACGGAGTCAGATAAGCCTGAACAATGGCAGGTTTTTGAATGTTTTTATCATAATAAACCGCCTTTTTTTCTGCTTTTAAAGGTGTTTCTATTGCTTTGTTTCTAACAATGGATTTTCCCTTCGGAATGCTAAGAAAATATTTATCAATCAATTTCTTAGTATTAACCTTATCAATATCTCCCGCCACTACCAGAGTGGCATTATTCGGAATATAAAATTTCTTATAAAAAGCAATAAATTCATCCAAAGATGCTGCATCCAAGTGTTCCATCTTGCCAATTGTGGTATGTTTGTAAGGATGATGAGAAAAAACATTTTTCTTCACCGCCTCTATAAAATGCCCATAAGGTTGGTTGTCAACTCTCAGTCGTTTTTCTTCTTTAACCACCTCGTTTTGCGTATCCACGCCAATCTGGTTAATCACCGCATGTCGCATACGCTCGGACTCCATCCAAAGTCCCAAAGCAAGATTGTTTGACGGAAAAACTTCAAAATAATAGGTTCTGTCATCCGTAGTATTGGCATTGTTTTGCCCGCCATGTGAACTCACAATTTCAAACCATTTTCCTCGAGGAATATTTTTGGTTCCTTCAAACAATAAATGTTCAAAAAAATGTGCGAAACCGGTTCGGTTATATTGCTCATCTTTAGCTCCAACGTGATACATCACACCCACTGTAACAACGGGGGCGGTATGGTCTTCATGTAAAATTACATGTAATCCGTTTGACAAATCAAACTCTTCAAAATCAATCTTCTGTGCCATAGTTCCGGTTACTATTGAAAGTAACAAAATTAAAAGGTATTTTTTCATAATTATCTATTGTATATTTAAATATAATTACCCATCATGATTGATGGGTAATTCGATTAAATTTATTTTATGGGTTTTTTATAAACCGAAGCATCCGGTGCCGGAGGATTAATCTTAATTTCATCAAAAATAACCTCTTGAGAACCCGGCATTCCTTTAACTTCTATAAGCGTATGTGTAGGAAATTTATAACCGTCAACATCTTTATATTCTGTTATCTTGGTGATAACTTTCATACCGTCCTTATCCGCTTCAAAGCGCTCCATCAGATGCGTTTTAGCATTGAAAAAGAAGATGAATTCATCTATCCCCTTGATTGGTTTCTCCGTATTCACCTTCACAACATCATATGTAACACCGTCAACATCTTCTGTTTTCATATATTTCAGCTGATGCTTCTTTTCTTTATATTGATACAAAGCACCAAACAGATTTTTTGCATTTTCCATAATACTTTCTTTATCTTTATCTGCAATGTCTTCATAACCCATTGAACGATTCATTTTAAAGCCGTTTTTTCCGTCAAATGCCAACGCAATCATATCCGTTCCCATCATATTCATTTTCACATACATTTTTCCGTCAACAGACTGATAGGATTCATAAGGCATTTCCATACCGGACACCACCATTTTTCCTTTTTGAAAAATCGATTTGATTTTCGCTAAATTCTTATAGCCTCCTATGGCTTCAAAATGCTGATCTACAATCTTTTCTGCTTGTTGCGCGCTTGCAGAGATTGCCAGGACAACAAGAAAACTTACTAATACTTTTTTCATATAATTTTATTTTTGTTTATTATTTTTCGAACGATAAAGATAAGCAAATGTTACAACTCAAAACATTTATTTATCATTTTATTAACAACGCTCCTTAAAAAATGGTATTTCTTAGGTTTAAAAATTATTTTCAATTTTAAAATCTAACTTTATTCAGTATGTTTGCATAAATTTAAAGAAAACAAATTAAACACATGAAAAAAGCATACATTTTTCCCGGTCAAGGTGCTCAATTTGAAGGCATGGGAAAAGATTTATTTAAACGATATAACTTGGCTAAAAAAAGATTTTTACAAGCAGATCAAATTTTAGGTTTTAAACTATCGAAAATCATGTTTGATGGGTCTGCAGAAGAACTTAAGCAAACACGGGTTACCCAACCCGCCATTTTTCTGCATTCGGTAATTTCTGCCGAACTTTTAGGAAAAAATTTTAAACCGGATATGGTCGCCGGACACTCTTTAGGAGAATTTTCCGCTCTGGTAGCCAACGAAACACTAAGTTTTGAGGATGGGTTGAAATTGGTCTCCAAGCGTGCTGAAGCCATGCAAAAAGCCACGGAAACTGTTCCGTCAACGATGGCTGCTGTTCTTGGTCTGGATGATAATATTGTTGAAATCATCTGTAGAGAAACAGAAGGCATTGTAGTTGCTGCCAACTTTAATTGTCCCGGACAGCTTGTCATTTCAGGAGAACTCGGAGCAGTGAAACGTGCCAATGAAAAACTACTACAATCCGGTGCCAAACGAGCTTTGCTCCTTCCTGTAGGCGGAGCTTTTCACTCTCCACTGATGGAACCCGCCCGTGAAGAATTGGCAAAAGCCATTGAAGAAACACATTTTTCACTACCTATTGCTCCTGTCTATCAAAATGTAAGCGCTTCTGCAGTAAGCAACCCGAGTGAAATTAAAGAAAATCTAATTGCTCAACTCACATCTCCGGTTCGTTGGACACAAAGCATACAACAAATGATTGCAGACGGGGCAACTGACTTTATCGAAATAGGTCCCGGAAAAGTCTTGCTGGGCTTATTGCGCAAAATTGATAGAACCGTGAATGGAGAAAAAGCAATTTTATAAAATATTTTTTACAAACTGTAAACACTTATTAAAAACTTTTTTATCTTTGCAATCCCAAAAGCCTTGGTGGCGGAATTGGTAGACGCGCTGGATTCAAAATCCAGTTCTGGCAACAGAGTGTGGGTTCGATTCCCACCCAAGGTACAAACAAAATCCCTCTCAGTGAATTGAGAGGGATTTTTTATGTTAATAAAATATATTCTTATCTTTGTCGCTTATAAATTTTTGAAATAAAATTATATGTTGAAAATTAAATTTTTTCTGGTCGGCATTCTAATATTCTTACTGAGCTCTTCTTGTGGTTCAAGAAAAAAAAGCAAATCGGAAACTTCTGAAAATTCTACAGAAATAAGTACTGAAAAAACGGGAGAAATTGAAGGAGAGACGAAAGAAGAAAAAGAAGAAACCAAAGAAGAAAAAAAAGCAAGAAAAGCCAGAGAAAAAGAAGAAAAAAGAAAAAGGAAAGAGAAGGAAAAAAAAGAAAGAGAAAAAAGAAGATATAAACCTACCTTGGCAGAAATCTTTGGAAAAACCATCACTGCAGACGATTTGGACTATCATCTTTATAATCTGACAGCAGACAGCCTTCAAGGAAGAGATACCGGAGCTCCGGGACAAAAAATGACGGCAGAATATCTCAGAGATTTCTATATCGATGAACTCATCAAATCTCCTCAAAACATTCAAAAAGCTTATAAACAAGAATTCTTGGCATCTAGAAACAATCTGCCCATCATCAATTTTAAAATTGACGGCAAAGAATATGTATTTGGAAAAGATTTTATTTCATTTTTTCCGCATGACAGCATACAATTTTCTGATAAAAACATCGTATTTGCCGGTTTTGGTATTGATGATTTCAGATATAACGATTACTCTTTTAGAGATGTCAGAAATAAAATTGTACTTATTCGCGGTGGTGAACCTATAGACAAATATGGAAATTATATCGTAACAACAACCAACGAACCATCAAAATGGTCTAGAGATCCTCTGGGGAGTTATATTCTTAAAAGAAGAGCTGCTATGAAAAACGGTGCCAAAGCATTACTGATTTATTACCCTCATAGCCAAAAATATTTCTGGAACAATTTTAAAAAATATTTCTCAAATAAAAGACTCACATTATCTCTGCCTAAAGATTCCATCTACGATTTCTTTATCAACAAAAAAATGATGACTGCCATGACAGGGCATGATAAAATTTCAGAAATTATATTCCAAAATAAGGACAGAAAAATTTCCACGGATATAAACGTCAAATATAAAAACACAGAAGAAGTTGTTGTCACGGAAAATATTTCTGCCATTATTCCCGGAAAAGAATATGGCGACGAATATGTCATAATCATCACACACTACGACGGACTGGGAATCATTAAGGATTCCATATACAACGGCGCAAACGATAATGCGTCCGGTGTCGTGGCAAGTTTGGAGATTGCCGAGGCTTTTAAAGCTGCAATAGACAGTGGATTCGTGCCAAAAAGAAATATTGCTTTTATCAATTTTACAGGGGGTGAAGATGACTTATTGGGTTCCAGATATTATATAGACCATCCCATTTTTCCACTCGAGCAGACAATGGCAATAGTAGAATTACACACACTCGGAAGATGGGAAGGAAAATATATTCCACCACCTGAAGAAGAAGAAAAAAAAGAAGAAACCGAAGAAAAAGGCAAAAATGCAGTAAATGAAGATCAGGCAGAAACCGAGGAAAAAGAAATAAAGTATCCTATAAATATTTCACAAAAAGGATTGAGTGTAAAAGACATTGGAAAAATGATTGAAAAATTACATGGACACAACAAACAAATGGTTATAAAATATAAAGAAATTCCAAAATCCACATCAAATATGTGTTCTGACTATGCCACTTTTATGAAAAGAGAAGTGCCTGTGTTATACTTCTATGGTGATGACTATGACGATTATCACAAACCTAGTGACGATTCGGAAAAAATTGATTACGATTTATTGGAAAAAAGAACTAACTTTATCTTTCAAATTATTTGGGAACTCGCCAACGACAGAAAAATATTTAAGAGAAACAAAACAAGCTATAAAGCAACGGAATATGAAAAATGATATCATTGACAAAGCAATATTATGGACCAAAGAACCTTTTGATTCGGAGACAAGAAAAACAACACAAGATTTAATTGACAACAAACCGGAAGTTTTGGAAGACAGTTTTTATAAAAACCTGGAATTCGGAACCGGAGGTATGCGTGGTATAATGGGAGTTGGAACTAACAGAATTAATAAATATACTCTGGGAAAAAACACACAAGGTCTGGCCAATTATATCAATCGTGTTTCAAAGAAAAAAGAAAAAAGTGTTGCCATCAATTATGATGTGAGGCACAACAGCAAAACATTTGCAAAACTCGTGGCAAACGTATTTTCTGCAAACGGCATCAAAGTATATTTGTTCAATGATTTTCGTCCTACTCCGGAGCTCTCTTTTGCCGTAAGACATCTGAAAACAGATGCAGGAATTGTTTTGACCGCATCACACAATCCGCCGGAATATAACGGCTATAAAGTCTATTGGAATGACGGCGCACAAATCGTGCCACCACAAGACCAAGAAATTATCAAGGAAATTAATGCCGTGAAATTTGATAAAATCAAATTCACACCAAATGAAAACCTGATTGAGTATGTTGAAACCGGATTGGATGATGCCTTTCTGGATGCCGCCGTCAAAAACGGCACTTTCAATGCAACAAATCGGGCAGATATCAGAGTGCTCTTCACCTCGCTTCACGGCACTTCCATCAGATTGATTCCGGAGGCGATGAAAAGAGCCGGTTTTTCTGATTTTCATATTGTCAAAGAACAAGCCAATCCCGATCCTGAGTTTTCTACAGTTGCTTCGCCAAATCCGGAAGAACCCGAGGCTTTCACCATTGCACTGAAAATTGCAGATCAAATCAATGCCGACATCATTTTGGCAACAGACCCTGATTCAGATAGAATTGCCGTAGCCGCCCGTGAACCTAATGGCAAAATGCGTTTGCTCAACGGCAACCAGACCATGGCAATAATGGATGCTTTTCTTATCAAAAAATGGAAAGAGCAAAAACGAATCAAAGGCAATGAATTTATAGGCTCTACAATTGTCTCTTCCGAAATGATAAAATCCATTGGCAAAGCAAGCAACATAGAGGTGAAAGTTGGATTGACAGGTTTTAAATGGATAGCCAAAATGATCAGAGAAGCCGAAGGAAAACAAGAGTTTATCGGTGGCGGAGAAGAAAGTTTTGGTTTTATGGTCGGTGATTTTGTTCGAGATAAAGATGCCGTCACGGCAGGACTGCTCGCTGCTGAAATTGCCGCTGACGCAAAAGCCGACAACAGCTCTCTTTTTGAAGAATTACTTAAACTCTATCAAAAATTCGGGTTCTATAAAGAAGGTTTGGTGTCTTTGGTTAAAAAAGGAATCGAAGGACAAGAAATCATCAATCAAATGATGATTGACTACAGAAAAAAACCTCCAAAATTTTTTGATAAAAGTCCTGTGATAAGAATTGAAGACTACGACAAATCAGAAGCAAAAAATCTTGAAGACAATTCTCTTGAAAAAATCAAAGTAGAAAAATCTAATGTATTGATTTTCTATACAAAAGATGGAAGCAAAGTCGCTATTAGACCAAGTGGAACAGAACCCAAAATTAAATTCTATTTTGGTGTCAAACAAGAATTAGACGATATTTCTCGTTATCAAGAAGTGGAGAAACAACTTGACGAGAAAATTAAACGAATCAAAAAAGATTTAAATCTGGCATAGATGGATCCAAAACTAAAGGCATCGATAAAATTTGCGCTCCCCTACAAAAAATACGCCATATTAAATATTATTAGCAATGTATTTTATGCACTGTTCAGCACACTCTCTTTACTCGTTTTTATTCCGCTTTTAGATGTATTATTCAAAACCGAAAAAAGACTTGCTGTGGTTGCAAAACCAATATGGAAAGATATCTATCATGCCAAGCAATATTTCACTGATTCACTCAATTTCTTTTGGTCGGATTATATCAAGCAACACGGAGATCAATCCGCCTTGGTTTTGGTTATCATTTTAGTTGCTTCTATGATTCTCTTAAAAAATATTTTTAATTATTCAGCTCTATATTTCATCACATTTTTAAGAAATGGTGTGCTTAAAGACATGCGTAACGCCATGTATGACAAAGTTTTAAGCCTTCCTATTTCTTTCTTTTCCGAAAAAAGAAAGGGCGATGTAATTGCCAGAATGACATCGGATGTAGGAGAAGTGCAGTGGGCATCCATGATTATTTTAGAAATCATTGTCAGAGAACCTTTGACCATTTTATTCACCATTATTGCCATGCTGCTTCTGAATGTAAAACTGACCGTTTTTGTATTTGTTTTTACACCAATTGCCGGCTATATCATTTCACTAATCGGAAAAGCACTTAAAAAAGATTCGCATGCCGTACAACAACAAAACAGTTTGTTTTTATCACACATAGAAGAATCCTTAACCGGATTAAAAATATTGAAAGGCTTCAATGCAGAATCACTATTCTCAGATAAATTTAAAAAAATCACCCGACAAATTTTCAAAAACACCAACCGCATGCTCAATCGTCAAAATCTGGCATCTCCGGCGAGTGAGTTTCTGGGCGTACTCGTAATTATAGTTATCATTTGGTATGGAGGCAACATGGTGTTGGTTGAACATAGCTTACGAGGTTCTGTTTTTCTCGCTTTTGTCGGTCTGGCTTACAACGTGTTAACACCTGCGAAATCCATAGCAAGAGCAGGATATACCATTAAAAAAGGCATGGCATCCGTAGAAAGAATTTTTAATATTCTAGATGCAGAATCTCCCATAAAAGACAAAGAAAATGCCATAGAAAAACAAAATTTTAAACAAGAGATAAACCTTCATGATGTCAGTTTCAAATATGAAGAAGAAATGGTGCTTAAGCATATCGATTTAGAAATTAAAAAAGGAGAAACCGTTGCTTTGGTCGGACAATCCGGCAGCGGAAAATCAACCATTGCCAATCTGTTGCTTCGCTTCTATGATGTGAATGGGGGCAATGTTAAAATCGATGGCATCGACATCAAAAACATGACAAAAAAATCACTAAGAAACCTAATTGGGTTGGTTACACAAGAATCTATTCTTTTTAATGACAGTGTAAGAAACAATATTGCCTTAAGTCGTCCGGATGCTACGGATGAAGAAGTTATTAGGGCTGCAAAAATTGCTAATGCTCATGATTTTATTATGGAGCTTCCAAAAGGCTATGACACCAATATCGGCGATAGTGGAAACAAACTCTCCGGCGGGCAAAAGCAACGACTTAACATTGCTCGTGCCGTGCTTAAAAACCCTCCGATTATGGTCATGGACGAAGCTACTTCCGCCTTGGATACGGAATCTGAAAAACTGGTTCAAGATGCCTTGGATAATCTCATGAAAAATAGAACTTCCGTGGTTATTGCACATAGATTATCCACTATAAAAAACGCCCATAAAATTGTGGTGATGAAACGCGGAAAAATTATTGAAACAGGAAATCATCAAGAACTCATGAAACAAAAAGGCACTTATCATAAACTGATTGAATTACAATCTTTTGAATAGGCTTGTTTGTTTATATACATTTCTATAATTTATTGCTTGTCAATTTATTATATTCTACCATTCTGCAACTTACTTTGTATGTAGTTTTTCTGTAAATATCAACAATACTTATTCAAATTATTAGTATTATTGCATAACACTTAAATAACAGAAATAAAAATGGAAATAAACAACTTAGATAATGGCTTATATGCCAAAATCACCGCCAATAAAGGCGATATACTCATCAGATTAGAATATGAGAAAACTCCCGGAACGGTAGGAAATTTTGTAGCATTAGCAGAAGGAACGCATCCTTCCGTGGCAAAAAAATTCACTACTAAGCCTTATTACAACGGTTTGGTTTTTCATCGTGTAATCGACAATTTCATGATTCAAGGCGGAGATCCGTCAGGAAGTGGAGCCGGTGGTCCCGGATATAATTTTGACGACGAATTTCATCCTGATTTAAAACATGATACTGCCGGAACCGTATCCATGGCAAATGCCGGACCCGGAACCAACGGAAGTCAATTCTTTATCACTCACAACGAAACATCTTGGCTAGACGGAAAGCATACTGTTTTTGGAAAAGTAGTTGAAGGACAGCATATTGTTGACAAAATCGCCCAAGGTGATAAAATTGAAAAAATATCAATCCTTAGAATCGGAGATGATGCCAAAAGTTTTGACGCTCCGGCTGAATTTGAAAGATTTAATGCGTCAAAAGAAGAACGCATCAAAAAAATCATGAAAGAAAACGAGGAAAAACTAGATGAACTCTCAAAAGGTTTTGCACAAACAGCATCCGGTCTTCGCTACCAAATTACACACAAAAGTAATTCAGGGAAAAAGCCCGGAAAAGGCGATAATGTTTCTGTTCACTACGTTGGAAAATTAGCTGACGGAACTGTTTTTGACAATTCCTACGAACGAGGGGAACCCATTGAGTTTCCTGTAGGCATAGGCTACGTAATTCCCGGATGGGACGAAGGCATCCAACTTCTTGAAGAAGGAGATAAGGCAACTTTTGTCATCCCCTCACACTTAGGCTATGCCGAAAGAGGCGCCGGCGGTGTAATTCCTCCAAATGCCAACTTAATTTTTGAAGTAGAATTGGTCAAATGTTAAGCATATCAAACAGCATCTAAAAAACTACAAGCGTGAAAAACTATCACAATATCGATTCCAAACATTTATCTCTTAAAGATATTTGGCTGATTTTTCATGAAAATCAGAAACTCAAACTCTCGGCAACATCTAGAAAAAAAATCATCAAAGCAAGAAAATTTCTTGACGATAAGCTCAAGAGCGATACCAGACCAATCTATGGGATTAATACGGGATTTGGCGCATTGCACAACATCAAAATAGACGACAAACAAATCAACCAACTGCAAGAAAATCTAGTAAAAAGTCATGCTTGCGGCACAGGAATGCATGTCGATTCTGAAATTGTTAAAATGATGTTATTGCTCAAAATCCTTTCTCTTTCAAAGGGACACTCGGGCGTTCAACCGGAGACTGTCGAACTATTGATTAATTTCTACAACAATGATATTTTTCCTGTTGTTTATGACCAAGGTTCGTTGGGTGCATCAGGCGATTTGGTGCCCTTGGCACATCTGTCTTTGCCCTTGATGGGAGAAGGAAAAGTGGTTTTTGAAAATAAAACATATTCCGGAGCAAGAATTTTGAAAAAATTCGGTTGGAAAAAAATCAAGCTTCAAGCAAAAGAAGGCTTGGCTTTGCTCAACGGCACACAATTTATGTCTGCCTTTGGCATTTATAATCTTTTCAATGCCAGAAAGTTAATTTATCTATCAGATATTATCAGTGCCGTTTCATTAGATGCTTTTGACGGAAGAATTGAACCTTTTGACGAATTAATTCATCAAGTTCGCCCACATGCCGGACAAATCCAAACCGCTACTTTTATCAAGGAAATACTCAGTGGCAGCCGGTTGATTTCTCAAAAGAAAAAACATGTGCAAGATCCCTACTCTTTCAGGTGCATTCCGCAAGTTCATGGTGCCACAAAAGATGCGCTGGAATATGTAGAAAAAACGTTAATTGCAGAAATTAACTCGGTTACGGACAATCCTTTAATTTTTCCCGACGAAAACAAAATCTTGTCCGGAGGAAATTTTCACGGTCAACCCTTAGCACTTTCATTGGATATGTTGGGAATTGCCATGAGTGAAATTGCCAATATTTCCGAACGCAGAACCTACCAACTTATTAGCGGCAAAAGAGACTTGCCTCCATTTTTGGTTAACAATCCCGGACTAAATTCAGGACTGATGATTCCGCAATACACTTCTGCCAGCATTGTGAGTCAAAACAAACAACTTGCCACACCGGCAAGCGTGGACTCGATAGAATCCAGCAACGGACAGGAAGATCATGTGAGTATGGGCGCCAATGCCGCCACAAAATCACTCCGCATCATTGACAATGTAAGAAAAGTGATGGCAATTGAACTACTTACGGCAACGCAAGCCTTACATTTTAGAACGAAAAAAACATCAATATTTTTAGAAAGTTTTGTCTCTGCCTACAGAAAAAACATAAGCTTTATTAAAACCGATAGAATTCTACAAAAGGATATTGAAAAGTCCGTTCAATTTTTAAATGAAATACAGATTGATGCCGATGAATTATTTTCAAACTAAAAAATACAAAATTTATTAAAAAATCATATTGTTATTTTAAACAAAAACATACATTTGTTCAATTTTAAATCATATCTAATTGGAAACAACAGCTCAAAAACTAACACTTATAGACGGCTCCAAACTCATTATAGAATCTTTGGTTCAATCGGGCTCAGACACTTTTGTTGCCTATCCCATCACACCGTCAAATTGGATGTATAAATATGGTAAGGAACGCTTCACTCAGTTCTATGCCGCTCCCGATGAAATTTCCACTTTGCAATGGATGGCTGGAATTGCTGCGGCGGGAAGAATTCCCTCCACATCAAGTGCTTTTCCGGGAATTGCTCTGATGGTTGAAAGTATTAACATGGCTTTTGCTATGGAACTCCCTATGGTGATTGTTATCACACAAAGACTCGGCCCGAGCACTGGTTCTGCAACAACCGGAGCACAAGGAGATTTATCATTATTAAACGGCATTATTTCCGGAGGCTACCCTATTCCTGTTTTTTCTCCGTCAAATTTTGAAGATGCTTGGGAGCTTTCAAATAAAGCCGTTGAAACGGCAGTAAAATTTAGGACTCCCGTATTTATTCTCACTTCGAAAGAAATGGTGATGTATCAAAAATCTTTTGATTTGAACAAATTAAAACCCATTCACAAAGTAGAAAAACCTCAAGTGAAAATCGAAGGTGAGTATAAGCCGTATAAAGCCGGCGATGACTTGGTTCCCCCATTTCTCCCTTTGGGAAACAATAAATATTTATCAAAAATTACGGCATCTACACACGGCGAAGATGCCAGCATCAGAAAAAACGATTCGGAAGCTCTTGCAAACACACGCCGTTTGCAAGATAAATTCTTGAAAAGAATTGATGAGCTCACCGCCTATGACTGGGACAAACAAAGAGGAAGCAACAAATTGATTCTCACTTGGGGAATCACTGCAGATGCTGCCAGAGAAGCAGTTAATAAATTAAGAAATGAAGGAAAAAAGATAGATTTGTTTGTGTTGAAATCTTTACTTCCTATTCCTCCTATGATTTATGATATCATAGATCAATATGAAGAATGTATTATCGCCGAAGAAAATATTTCAGGACAATTGAAAGAAATTCTTTTCGGTGTACGCCCAATGAAAAATATCAAACAAATCAACAAAATCGGCCATATGATTACGCCGCATGAAATTATAAATACATACAATCATGACAAATAATCCGCAAAAATTTTTAACCGATAAAAAATTTCCGTTCTGCCCGGGTTGCGGACACGGAATCTCTATAAATGCACTTGAAAAAGCTTTAAAAGAATTGAACTATGCACCTACTGATATCACCGTTGTAAGTGATATTGGTTGTAGTGGTTTGATAGACCCGTTATTTGCCACACATACTATTCATGGTTTACATGGTCGCTCTCCGGCATTAGGTTTAGGTGTTGCCATAGGCTTGGCAAACACAAAAGGAAAAAAAGTGATCACCTTTATAGGTGACGGCGGTGCCACTATCGGACTACAACATATTCTGGAAGCTGCTCGAAGAAATATCAATATGACTTTGATTGTTTTGAACAATTTGCTTTATGGCATGACCGGAGGGCAAATCAGCGGACTTTCTACCATGAAATATAAAGAAATTATCGATTTTGAAAAAGATATTCCGCCCTTTGATATTATTGAATTGGCGCATGCCTCAGGTGCAAAATTTGCTGCCCGTGTCAATGCTCCTAACAAAATCAAAGACACTTTGAAAAAAGCAATTGAAACCGATGGCTTCTCTATTGTTGAGGCTGCCAGTTTGTGTCCGTCGTATGGAATGAAAAGGATGGACGAATTGGTTGAAGTTATAGAAGAAGAGAATATTCTTATACACAACAGACCCGTAACAAAAATCAAAGATACGGAAACCAAATCTCTATTGGACAGCACCTCAATTTTAGAGCAAAAATTCAAATCTAAACTAGATGCGCGTAAAGGCATTTTGATTGCAGGCTCCGCCGGAGGCGGCGCGCAATCCGTTGCCAGATTTCTGGCAATGGCCGGAATTCTTTCCGGCTTAAATGCCACGATGAAAGGAGAATATCCTATAACCGTAGGAACAGGATTTTCAGTAGCAGAAGTTATTTTTGACCAAAATAAAATCAATTATACCGGATTGGAAAAACCTGACTACTTCATCATTGTCACAAAAGATGGTTTGCAAAAAGTAAAGAGTCGTTTACATCAAAATGCCAAAATCTATATCGACGAGAAATTGGTTGACAACGGACTGAAAAAAGAATATCCCAACTTGATTGAAGTGCCATTCGGTCGTCTGGCAAACAGAAAAAGTATGGCTTTAGGGGCACTAACCTATGTTTTACATCACGAAGATATCATTCAGACGGATGCGTTAAAAGAAGCCGTTAGCAACCACCGACTCAAAGATATTTTTATTGATGTAATCGATGGAATAACTGAAAAAACTATAGGCTAAAAAAGCATTTTCAAATCAAAAAAATCTAAGAAGTTGCATATATGCAGCTTCTTTTTTAATTCTGCACAAAAACATCTACAATTGCTTCAAAATCAGAATCATATATATTAACAAAAGTTTCCTTTATAATTTTGCCATCTACCAGATATACTTGTGCCGGATGAAACGGTCTTATTCTTTCAATATCTTTTGCACGAGCCAATCTATAAAATTTTATATATCCAAGCTTGTATTCTTCCATTTCTCGTTTCCAATCATTTTTTTCTTTGTCTAAATTTATCATCAGAAGAACCATATTCGGATATTTTTGGTGGAGTTTTTTTAATTTTTTCAGATTGTTTTTAAAATATCTCAGTCCATCTTTTTGCCAGAAACTCAATAAGACTTTTTTGTTTGCTAAAACCGTATCTGTCAAAACAAAATGATTATTTATATCCATAAGTTCGATTGACGGAAAAATACTGTCTTCCTTAAAATTTCCCACTTTTTTTATAATGCGTTTCAAAATATTTTTATTTCTCCTATCTTGAATTTTAGAAAAATAAATTCTAATTTGTGGGTGTAGCGTATCTGAGATCTTTTCTCTTTTGATAAAGTAATTACAATTGTATGTCAAAAATACATCTCTTAACTTTTGATCTGCAATATTGCTTTCTAAAGATTCTATTAATTTATTTTCATATTCCTCGTCAGAACAATCCAAAGACTGCAACTTATTTGCTATATATACATCTGCAGCAGCAAGTAAATCCATAATGTTAATGTCTGCAATGGAATGCTGAAAAACATCTCTATAGTCAAAAAAACCTTTCGGATATTCTTCTTTCCTGTGTCTGGCATAATACTCTTCTTTGAGCCTATATTGGGTCGCATTAATCTTTAGAGAAAGTATTTTCCTGAACTTTTCCGTTGTTTGTTCGATTTTCTCTGTATTTTTGGATATCTGTTCTTGCTTAATTTTAAGAAAAGAATCCAACTTTTTTAAAAAATCACCGAGTTGAATACTGTCTATTTTTTTGAAAAAATATTCCGTTTCTTTTTCATTGATTAGAAACATCTCATTCAACAAATTATTTTCAAAACCGGAATCTCCGGAGAAACTCAAAGACTCATCAAATTCATCTGTATTGATATGAAACAGCAAAGAATCTCCCGGCTTGAGATAGAACATTTGCATCTCCGCATCTAAATAAAAAGCATAAAGTGCTTCTCTCACATTTTTTAATGTCCCTTCCACTACATTTTTAGATATAAAAGAAATTGTATCTACATCTGTTCTTAAAGGATTCCTTGAAAATGCAATGTAATTGTTTTTTGGGTTCACAACCCTTCCTTTAATATAAACATCCGTTGATTGTCTTGTTGCTCTGTCACAAGATAAAACAACAAAAACACTTATTACGATTAATCCGATTTTAAATCTCATGTTTTTTGTATTTTTTGCATTCTTTGCTTCACCACTTCGTAAATTAGAACAGCTCCTGAAACAGATACATTCAGAGAGTCTGCTTGTCCATTCATTGGAATATATATAGATTTATAAGCTATCTCTCTCATCCGGCTTGACAAACCCCTGTCTTCTGCGCCCACAGCAATTGCAGTTGGTTGAGAAAAATTTTCTTCAAAATATTTATTTGAATTTTGTAGTGTTGCTGCAAAGAGTTTTATATCATATCTTTTCAATAGCCCCACCAAATCATCTATATTTCCTGTCACAATTTGGTTTGAAAAAACAGTTCCCAGACTTGAACGAATAATATTGGGGTTATATAAATCAACCACCGAATCGATTAACACAAAAGCATCTACTCCTGCAGCATCTGCCGTGCGCAACATAGCACCTACGTTTCCGGGTTTTTCAATCTGTTCCGCTACAAACAATAATGGATTTTTAGGAAGTTTTATATTCTTGAAACTATGATTTTTTGTTTCTACCAATGCCAAAACACCCTCGGTGGAGTTTCGATAGGCTAATTTTTGATAGACATCCTTTGAAATCTTAACCATCTCAAAAGCAGAAAGAGCATCATGCATCCATTTAAATATTTCCTGTTCCTCGATTAAATCTAAATTATAAAAAACTTTTTTTACTCGATACTTATTCCTGATAACTGCATAAACTTCTCTTCTTCCCTCCACCACAAACAAAGCTTCTCTTTTTCTCAAAGATGACTTCTTTTGCAATTGCATCAATTGTTTGACCAATGGATTTTTTATACTGCGGATTTCAGGCATAATGACTATTCTTTATTTTGTTTTAAAAGCTTCTCCCCCACCAATAACAATCCATTTAGTGTCAGGTTGGAATCAATATTATCTATTTCTTTAATTCGATGAGCCAGTATCGTTGACAAGCCTCCGGTTGCGAGGGTTTTATAACTCGGCCCTAGTTGCTGTCTGATTACGGCAATCATATGCTTGATCAAACCTATATATCCAATCAGCACACCGTTTTGAATGGCTTCCACCGTGTTTGTACCTATTGGGTTTTTCGGAAATTCAACAGGAACCACATCGAGTTGAGATGCCTTTTTTCCAAGCACATCTATCGCTGTTCGAAGCCCGGGAACAATATTCACTCCTATAATCTTTCCTGCCTGATTAATAACCGTAAAAGTTAGAGCGGTTCCAAAATCAATCACAATTTGATTGCCTTTGTAATAATGATGTGCAGCCATGGCATTGGCAACCAAATCGGTTCCTATTTCATCGGGATTCAAAATTTCTATATCCAATTCGTCATATACTCTTTTATCCAAAATTATCAAAGGAGAATCATTCAATTTCTCAAGTAATTCCACAAAAACATCTTTGAGTTCCGGCACTACGGAACTCAATACTTTATATTTTATATCTTTCGGCTCTATTTCCGCTTCCAATAATAAATTTGATAATTTGAAAATATAGGTGAATACATCTGATGTTTTACTGGTTTCCAATCGCCAAATATATTTCCATCCGGCATCAAAAATCCCAATAACAATATTTGTATTTCCAATATCAATAGCGAGTCTCATAGGTCTTCTCGGTATAAAATGAATTTGTTTTTCGGTTTTACGAGCTTATTTTCCGTTTTCATGTTTATTCAGTTCGTAAATTTATATAATTTTTTTTTCAATTCTTATTTTTAATAAAAGATTAACCTTAGGCTCAAACTTATCAAAAAAAACTTATTTTTGCACAAAATAAATCATAAAAATGATTATTGTTTTTCCGAGTATAATCGGCAAATCTTTTAGCGCCATATCCATCTACCCCTTTATTTTTTTAAAGAATCATCATTGCAAGGGTGACCATGTATTGATTAACCATGAACGTATTCATCTCAGACAGCAAATAGAATTGCTTTGGCTTTTCTTTTTTATTTTATATATTTCTGAATATTTTATTAAACTGATTTACTACAGAAACTCTTATGAAGCCTATAAAAACTTAAGTTTTGAAAAAGAAGCTTACGCCAATGAAAACAATTTGGATTATTTGAAAAATAGAAAATTTTTTAGTTTTTTGAAATATTACTAAACTGATAAACTCAATTTATTTTCGAGACGACTTTAGTCATAAGCAAATATAATATCTTCAATAGCCGGAAACTCATTTTTTTCCATTCCTAAAAAGGAAATCTTTTTCTTCGGCAGACAAACTTTCATAGCCGGAAACTCCTATTTTATCCAATATCTCATCTATTCGTTGTCTTCGACGTCTTGTTCTTGTAGTCTGTCTTTTTGATTTAGAAAGGCTTTTCCTTTTTTGCAACCTTTTATCTGTGACCAAATAAATGAAACCCACAGCCAACCCTCCGAGATGTGCAAAATAGCCACCCGGATTCCCCAATGGAATTTGCAAAAGATTAAAAACAATAAAAAAAATCAGAATGTGCAACAATTTGATATCGCCAACAAATCTGATGTGAATCCGATAGTTTGGAAATCGCAACGATACATAAGTCATAATTGCCATCACTCCGGCAGAAGAACCAAGCAATAGTCCTTTCTCAACATAGATCTGAGGCAAAAGCGCATAGCTGGACAAGAAAAAAAAACCGCCGACCAATATGCCTAAAAAATATATTTTGATAAATTTTTTTTCTGCAATATAATCTAAAAAGATACTTCCAAAATAAAATAATAGTAGCATATTGAAAAATAACGCAATAAATCCGGCATGAAAAAAGCCATAACTCAAAATGCTCCAAGGTTGGGATAAAAAATCAGAAAAATCATATGGAAGTGCCACATACCTTAAAGAGATTATAGAACTTCCCAAAATGGAAAAAAATGCTTTCAATACAAAAAACAACAAAAACAAAACAACATTGACTCCAATGGTTTTTTCTAAAATATCAGAATTTTTGATTTGTGCTATGATGTTCTCCAAACGCATGATTCTAATACCATCTGTTTTGTTCAAACTGCTCATTTTTCCATTTCCAAGCAATCAGAAAACCTATCAATGCCCCACCTACATGTGCCAAATGTGCAATTGGAGAGCTCATCTGACTGGTGAAGCCAAAAATCAAATCAGACAACACAAGCAATGGCACAAAATATTTTGCTTTGATTGGAAAAGGCAAAAATATCAACATCAATTCTGCAAAAGGATAATAAATGGCAAAAGCCGCTAAAAGCCCATAGACCGCCCCTGATGCACCAAGCATAGGCGTGAGATAAACCATGCTCATTTGCTTAAAAGTTTCATGCAAATTTTCCGGTGCATAGATACTTCCCGATTTGATGCCTTGCATCACGGCTTCTTGATCAAACCCTGCATTTAAGAAAGTTTGCATTCCGGCAGTAAATTGATAATATTGAACTCCGGTATAAATTAAAACGGCACCCAAACCTGCCGCAAAATAAAAAAACAGGAATTTGTTTTTCCCCCAGCGTTGTTCTAAAGGAGAACCGAAAATCCACAGACCATACATGTTAAAAACAATATGCATAATACCTCCATGCATGAACATATGTGTCAGTGGTTGCCAAATTCTGAAATTCGGGTTTGTGGGATAGTGCATGGCAAACAAATCAATCATTCTGTGTCCTATCATTTGTGTAGCCACAAACATAATCACGTTGATAATAATCAAATGCTTTATCGTATTGGAAATTTGGTTCATGTTTTATCGGTTTAGTTTGTTTTCTATTTCAATCCCACTCAAAGACACAAAAATACGTTTCCCTTTCGGTGAAAAAACAGCATTATTAAGACCAAACAAATCAGATATCAACGCATCCATCTCGGGCTTATTCATTTTTGTCCCGCTTTGAACAGCTGTTTTCTCAGCAATATTTTGTGCAAAATCAACTTCAATTTGTTGCACATCCATTGGAATATCAAGAGATAAATTTTTGATTAGCCCTTGGAATATTGTCGTGATATCCAAAGTTTTTTGTTCAAACGGAATGCTTTTAATCAGAATGAACTTTTGCTGATATTCCACATCAAAACCAAAGCTTGTTAAAAGCTCTTCTCGCGTTTTTAACAATTCAATTTCATACGGTTGCAACTCCAATTCTATTGGAAATATGAGTTGTTGTGCATTGAATTTATTTTGTTCTTTTTGCTTCATCAATTGTTGAAACAACACCAACTGATGCGCTCTGTTTTGATGAATAAAAACCAATTTATCTTTATGAGTTGTGACAATATACTTGTTCAAATATTGAAAAGAAACATGCTCTTGTCCCACTTCAGATTCAAACAATTGTTCTTGAGCAATATCTTGTTCCAATTGTCCGGATAGCTCTTGTGTTTCACTCTGCAAGCCGTCCCAAAAAATTGTTTTTTCCTGCTTGATTTTATGCAAAAAATCCGGCTTCGATTTTTTTTCTTCTTCAAAAGGATTAAAATCCGGATCTACATCTATTTTTGGTGTTCTCGGTGTTTTTTTTACATAATCATACGGCACATCCAAACTCGAATCTCTTTCAAAATCTATTGACGGAGAAAGATTAAACTGCCCTAAACTATGTCTCGCCGCTACACGCAGAATGGAATAAACCGTTGGCTCATCATCAAATTTAATTTCTGTTTTGGTCGGGTGAATATTCACATCAATATGTTCCGGATCAATCTCAAAATAGACAAAATATGAAGGATATGATTTTGGTTTAATAAGCCCTTCATAGGCTGAAAGCAAAGCGTGATGTAAATATGGACTCTTGATAAATCTATCATTCACAAAGAAAAATTGTTCTCCCCTTTTGAGCTTTACAAATTCCGGTTTCCCGACAAATCCATAAATTTTTACATAGTCGGTTTCTTCTTTCACCGGCACCAGACGCTCCTTAAGTCGGCTACCAAAAATATTACTGATTCGTTGTAAATGATTTGATTTTGGGAGCTGATAGATTGTATTTCCATTATGAATCAAATGAAAAACAATTTGCGGATGTGCCAACGCCAAACGATGAAATTCATCCGTTACATGACGCATTTCTACTTGGATGGATTTCAAGAATTTCCGACGAGCCGGAATATTGAAAAATAAATTCTTAACCGATAGAATTGTTCCTTTTGTGGTCGCTACGGGTTTTTGTGAAATCAATTTATTTGCTTCCGTATGAATGTAAGTCCCCAGTTCATCTTCTGCTGTTTTGGTTTTCAGCTCCACATGTGCAACAGCCGCAATCGAAGCTAAAGCTTCGCCACGAAAACCTTTGGTTTGAATGTGAGACAAGTCTTCTGCAGTTAAAATTTTGCTGGTTGCATGTCTTTCAAAACTCATGCGTGCATCTACTTCATTCATTCCTGTGCCATTGTCAATGACTTGAATCAGAGCTTTTCCTCCGTCTTTTACAATTAATTTTATTTCCGTTGCACCGGCATCCAAAGCATTCTCCATCAGTTCTTTGGCAACAGAAGCAGGTCTTTGCACTACTTCTCCGGCAGCAATCTGATTGGCAACATGACTCGGTAAAAGTTTAATTCTGGATTGCATTATTCAAAAGTTATATTATATTTTTTTAAAAAATAATAGACAATAATAATTAAAATTCCAATGATAATAAAAGTTCTTAAATTGGCGTTTGCAAAAAGCCCGGGAGACTTTCTAGCTGATTTCCTACTTATTTTTCCACGTATTCTCGCTTCAATATTGGCCTTTGAATCGTCATTATATTGTTTTTTTAGCTTTTCCAGTCTTTCTTTGCGTTCGTCATAATAACGCGGCGTATAAGAAAACTTACGGTTTTTTTGAGGTTTAAAAAAAGAAGGAGGCATAATCTATTTTTTTTTCAAAGTTACAGAAATAATAACAAAAAATAATTATCAGATAAAAAAATCCCGATACTAAAACAGCACCGGGAAAATATTTTTCATAAGAACACTGAAATTATTCTACTTGAGAAAGAAATACATCTATATTTCTAGCCTCATCAGATTTCTCATATTTGTTCTTAATAATTTCAAAATAGGCTTTTGCTTTGGCTTTATCTCCTAAATCTAATGCCAATCTGCCGGCTTTGAAATAAAATTTAGCTGCCGTAAAAGAATTATCAGATGCTTTTGCCGCTTTTTCATAATAGTCCAAGGCATCTTTTCCTTGATCCAATTGCATAAAGGCATTTCCAATCAAGCCATAAGCCACGGGTTGCAACACATCATCTGCCTCGAATTTAGACAAATATTCAACTGCTTTCTTATATTTTCCTTGTTTATAATAAATTGTTCCCACATAATAGTTAGCCAAGTTTTCTGCTTTAGTTCCCGAATATTTGTCGATAACTTGCAAAAAACCAAATTTACCATCGGCACCATTCAGCGCTTTTTCAAAATCCTCTTCCATTGTTTTCTCATCGGTCTCGGCAAGCGCTTTGTCAAAATAGCTTTGTGCTGTCACCAACTCATTTGCAGCTGACTCTTGTTTAGGTTTCACTACATTGCTGTCATACCACATATATCCTGCAACAACAGCAATGATTCCCAAAAGTAACATAAATATCCACTTTTGATTTTTTTCTAAGAATTTTTCGATTCTAGAAGCTCCTTCATCTAAAGACGAAAACACTTCTGCCGTCGTACTTTCTTTTTTTAAAAATTCCAAATCATCACCCGTTTTCTTTTCCTTTTTATATCCTTTCTTTTTATAAACTGCCATAGCAAATACTTTTTCAATGTCCGCAAAGATAAATCATTCATTTTAAAAATTAAAATTTAATATCACTAAATATTCAACTCTTTATAAGGGCGTTTTTTCGGGCTTTTCGCTCAAACTCATTTTCGTCTTGCTCTCGTTTTACAACAAAATATGCGGGCTTCCAAATAGGTCGCCTTCGTTTTTGTGTGCCACATCGGCAAGACAAAAACTCATAACCGCTTCAATCCCGAACACAAATATTGCAAAAAAGCCATCCTTCCGGACAGCTTTTTGTGTTTTATTTGTATCTGAAGTTTTTTCTATCTAAAAAAATCTGGGAGCATGAATCCTTACATCTTCTCCTCCTGTAAAATCGTAGCTTAGCATAATTTCATGTGTGCCACTGTTATAGTGACGCAATTCAGTCAACGTAAAATCATAAGCGTAACCAAATCTGAATTGAGGTGTGACATAATATTGAATCAATCCGGAAAGAGCATCCCCCGTTCTATAAGCTACTCCAACACCAAATCTGTTCTGAATAAACACATTTGCAGAAATATCAAACTCTATGGGTGCTCCCGGAACAGTCTTTAATAAAAATGCCGGTTTTATTTTCATGTCTTCATTCAGCTCAAAAACATAACCTCCTATTAAAAAATAATGACGCAACTCCGTGATATTTTCAGATTGTTTAGTCTTCAAATTATGTTGCAGTAGTCTCGGAGCAGAAACACCAAAATAGCCCCTATCGGAATGATAGTAAATCCCAATACCCACATTAGGTAAAAAAACATTGTCTATATTGACTATGTCGGGGTCAGGATTAATTGAACTTTCACCCATCAAATCTGCCTGATAAATACTCACTCCGGCTTTCAAACCAAAACTCAACTTGGCATAATCTGTTGTTTGAATACTGTAGGAATAATCTCCATACAACATCGTGTTGTGAACCGGACGAATATCATCATTGACAACCGTTAGTCCCAGTCCCATATTTTCATTAAATACCGGACTGTGCATCGTTAAGGTTTGTGTGCGAGGCGCTCCTTTAAAACCCGCCCACTGAATACGCATCAACCCCGTAATGCTCAAAGCTTCTTTGCTCCCCGCATAAGCAGGATTTACAGACATTGTATTATACATATATTGTGTATACATCGGATCTTGCTGTGCATACACATTAAAGTCATATAACACTGAAAAAAACAATAACAATATTTTTAAACTCTTTAATTTCATAAGAATAAATCTTAATTATTATACTCTTTATTTATCCAAATAGATATATCCTGTCTGCGGTTTGATTCCGTTTCCTAAATCCAATACATAATAATATGTGGCCGCAGGAAGACCTTTATCTCCTCCTATAGTCCATTTAACATTCGATGTTCCATACCACCAATCATCATCAGAACTTCCATAGTGTTCTTTTTCATAAACCAAATTACCCCATCTATTGTATATTTTGATACTATTATCTTTAAAATGCCGGATACCTATAATTTCAAAATAATCATTGGTTCCGTTTCCGTTTGGCGTAAATATAGTTGGAATAATAACCCCTAAAGTCTCCACAATCGTAGGATCGTCAGGCTCTCCGTCTCCGTCAGGATCAATATTCTCGTCGTTATCCGGATCATCCGAATCGTCATAAATCGAAACTATACCATTTGGCGCATCTCCCGAAACAACAGCGGTATTAACAACTTCTCCTGCATCAATATCCTCTCTTGTAATAATATACAAAGCAGTGAATGTCGTACTGTCTGATTCCCCCGGTGCCAGGCTTGCCAAAGGTCCTCCGGTCACATTAACAATAGGATCTGAAATACTAATGTTTGAAATGCTTACATTTCCTATATTCGTTACCTTAAACCTATAAACAATCGTTTCCCCTACATCTGCCATACCATTATGGTTTGCATCGATAAATTCACCTGTTTTTTCCAAAGTCAATTCTGCATGTTGCGGAATATTTGTAACCGTAATATCATCCGGTTCTCCGTCTCCTTCAGTATCAACATCCTCATCGTTATCCGGATCGTCTGATAAATCTTCCAAAGGATTATTATGAATATCAGTTGCGTGCACCGTAGCCTGATTATCAAAATGTCCTGCATCGATATCCGTTTGGGTAAGTTGATATGAAGCCGTATAAATCCATATTTCTCCAACATTCAGATTACCATCTCCATTCACATCACCGGAAACATATGTAATGTTCACATTGGCATTTTCTAATATCTGATCTTCAATGCTTACACCAGATAGAGTTGTATTTCCTGCATTGCTTACTTCAAATGTATAATCAATACGATCACCCGGCATTGGATAAGTACCCGAATAATTTAAAACTCCCGTTTTCGTAATAACAATCTCATGATGTACCGGTAAATTTATAACCGTAGGATCATCAGGATCATTATTAGGCTCGGTGTCATTATCGTCCGCATCGGTATTGTCCGTAGGATCATCTGAATCATTCGTATAAGTGGTGCCATTTATATCATCATAAGTAACAGTTGCTTGATTGCTCACACTGCCGTTGTCTATATCTGATTGCGTCAAGGTGTAACTTATATTGATGGTTTCTATTTGTCCCGGTATCATCGTGCCAACTACTTGGTGTAATCCTACCAAGACGTCATCCACCACTACATTGTTAACCGTAGTATTTCCGGTGTTGCTGACCGTAATAATATAGTCTATCCTATCGCCTGCATTATAAGTGCCGCTGTTATCCACATCTACATAAGTCGCTGTTTTAAGAACAGAAATACTATTGGTCTGCGGAATACTGATAACCGTAGGATCATCAGGATCTTGATTCGGCTCGGTATCATTATCGTCCGCATCGGTATTGTCCGTAGGATCATCTGAATCATTCGTATAAG
>CAZAXU010000010.1:0-102 GCA_964489245.1 uncultured Flavobacteriaceae bacterium | reverse complement strand
TGGTCTGCGGAATACTGATAACCGTAGGATCATCAGGATCTTGATTCGGCTCGGTGTCATTATCGTCCGCATCGGTATTGTCCGTAGGATCATCTGAATCAT
>CAZAXU010000009.1:45100-52045 GCA_964489245.1 uncultured Flavobacteriaceae bacterium | reverse complement strand
ACAAGACTCGAACTTGTGACCTTCGGGTTATGAGCCCGACGAGCTACCTACTGCTCTACTCCGCGATATTGGATTGCAAAGATACAACATTATTTTATTTTGTCAAGACTTATTTTTCAATCAGGTTTATGAGTATCTTCTGTTACAAAGTATTAACAAATATCTTGCCATAGCATTTGATTTTCGTCTAATTCTTTGATACGATGTTAATAATCTGTTTATAACTTTGCTATAATATTCCAATATTTAGCTTTTATTTTTCATGAATAGAACTAATTTTGCCTTATAAATCACACACTATGAGAATCACCGGAATGCGCTATGGCGCACAAATTCTGAAATTGGCAGGTTTTCCCGTTCCAGAAGTGCTCAAATCAAATGCCACTTATGAAGCCATTGAGACTTTACTCGAAAAAAGAGGAAAACTGGTTGTGAAACCTATTTTCTACGGCGGTGTCGGAAAAAAAGGCAAAGCCGGATTGGTCAAAATTGTCAGTTCGGTTCACGAAGCCATGGAAGCCAAACGACAACTCTATTTTGCAGAACACAACTTCCACAATGAAAAGGTTGTTGCCAACGGAGTCACTTTTGAAGAGTTTATCCCCTCGGAATATGAAGTCTATTTTAATCTGAACGTATCCTCTGTTTCCAGAAGAGCAAGTTTCACCTTGTCCATAGACGGTGGTGTGGATATCGAAGACTTGCCCGTAAACAGAATTGTTGAAAACTCATTTGATGTGCTCACCGGATTGAAAAATTATCATATCATCGATGCACTGGCAGCACTCAATGCACCACAAGATTTGGTCAGTGCTTTGGTCAGACATCTGCCCAAACTTTGGGAACTCTATAACGATTACGGTTTTATAACCCTCGAATTGAATCCCATCAGAATGGAACGCATCGGCAAACGATTGCAAGCCGTAGGCTGTGATTTTAAAGGCATGTTAGACCAAGACAATCCTCTAGCCGACCGGTTGAACCTTCCGGCAGAAATTTTTGAAACCAATCTCTCAGAATTTGAAATTGAAGTCAACCAGTTGCGCACTTATCAAGGACAAAGTGATGTTGCCGTGATCAATCCCGAGGGAACAATCACATCTTTTATGTTCGGTGGCGGAGCCAACAGTGCAGCTACCGAGATTTTATCTGAAAAAACAACCATTTCAAGTGATTTTGGAGGTAATCCTCCTTATGAAAAAATGTATCATATCGCCAGAATTGTCTATGATTATTGGCTGAAACAAAGCAATGTATTGCTGATTATTGGCGGAAAAGCAAACAATACAGACATTTTTGTCACTTTTAAAGCCATGTTTGATGCAATCAGAGACTATTATAATAAACACGATAAAAAAGATTTATATGTGGTGGTTGGTCGTGGCGGTCCAAACCTGATACAGGGTTTTTCCTATGCCAGAGATATTCTGGAATCTCTAGAAATTCCTTATAAATTCTTCGGGTATGACAGTTCCATGATCGAGGTGATTCAATATGCTGTCGATATAGACAATTGGATGATTCAAAACAAAATCAAAAATTCAGCTCATGTTAGTAAATAAACACGCACCTTTCAACAGTTTTGTAGGCATCAACAGCTTGGAAGAAATTGCCTCTAAAGAAGACAAAATTCTCGTAATGAACATCATGGGAAATGAAAGTCGGAAAGTCACGCCGGTTTCTCATGTTTTCAGTGGAGGAAATATCGTTGCCGGCGTGCAATACGGTCGTCAGGGAATCATGAAAACACCTATCGGAAATATTCCGGTTTACAGTCGTTTGGCAGATGCCATAAAGAACCACAATTTCAATGTCGGTGTGATTTACCTGCCTCCTTCTGCTGTTTATCACGCCGTAGCCGAATTGATTCACTATAACAAGAAACTGAAAAAAATTGTCATTGTCACCGAAAAACTCAGTGTCAAAGACCAAATGCTGATACGAGCCATTGCACAAACCAACAGCATCGATGTTTTTGGCGCCAATTCCTTGGGCGTTGCAGATGCTTGGAATCATGTGCGCATCGGTGGCGGATTGGGCGGAGACAAACCCGAAGAATTGCTTATTAAAGGCTCCATTGCCATTCATAGCAACTCGGGAAATTTCAGCACAACCATCACGGAATATCTCAAAACACAAGGCTTTGGAACAACAACTTTGGTCAGTTCAGGAAAAGATACCATTATCCAATATCCGGTTGCCGAATTTTTATACGCAGCACAAAATGATTCCAGAACAAAAGCCGTAGTGCTTTATATAGAACCTGGAGGGTTTTATGAGAAAATTGCTCTTGACATGATTCAAGAAGGAAAAATTAAATTTGACAAGCCCATTATTGCTTGTATCACAGGACACTGGAAAGCCAAACTTTCTCGAGCAGTCGGGCATGCGGGAGCGTTGGCAGGAAGTAACGACGATGCCGCCAGTAAGGAAAAATGGTTTGAAGACTACTTCCAAGTTCCCGGATTCGACCCTGAAAAATCGAGCTTAGTCAGCAAAAAAGGGGTTTCTGTAAATTCCATTCAGCATATTCCGATAGCCATGAAAGCCGTTTTTGACAAATTGGATATAAAACCGGATTTTGAGGCCAAAGGGAATCTGGATTTAAAACCTTGGTTTGCCAATGACTTTGATTGGAAATTGCCGAAAAAATTCAAGATTCCTGTCGTCAAAGCACTTTCGCCATACGATCTGGAAATCGAAACGGTCAACAAACAACTCGGAGCGGTTTATCTCCGTCAAAATATGAGAAATGTTTCAGGCGCTTCTTCCATGAATCCAAAAACACATGTGGCTGAATTACATGGCGAAAAAGTAACCGATTTGGCTTCAAATTCATATGAAAGCAATATCTTTTTCTCATTGGCAAAAATGCAAGCCGATGCCAAAGATTTATCTCTGATGAATGCTTGTTTAAATCATCTCTCAAAAGTTCCTGATTCCTATTTTGATCTGATCAAACAAGCAGAGAAAAACGCTGCCACGCCCAACGAAGCCTTGATGGCTCCGCTGTCACTGCTCGGAAACAATCAGCAAATACAAAATGCTCAATCATGGATTAAAAAATATACAGACTTGTATGCCACCATGAATATTCGAGATTTATCTGAAGATGTTAAATGGAAAAAAGAAAAAATAGAAAAAACATTTAATCTAAAGCCCCTAAAAGCTAAATCATCCGGAATTCTTATTCCTCTACTGGAAAGAAGAAAAAGCAATGCGCTTTCATTGGGAAAATTCATACTTGAAAACTATTCTATTGAGCAAGTAGATGATTTTGTGATTAGCAATGTGCTGTTTCATCTGTTTTTTCCTGCTTTGGTCAAGAAAAAAATTACCAAAGACAGCCTTGAAAACAGCTATGCTTATCTTAGCATTATTGCCAAGCTAACTATTTTGTCCACAACCGATTTTGAGCAAAATATATTCATCCAAGACTTCAACTCAAGCAAAGAATTATCAGAAATTTCTTTCACGGAAACAGCATTCAAAGCAGTATTTAATTACTCGCCAAATCAGATCGAACTCAAAGAATTTTCCACATTACTCGGCATCACACTTACCAACGGACCGGGCACCATCAGTGCAAAAGGAGCTAAAGAAAGCGTAAGTGCAAAAAATAATATTTCTACTGCTTTTATTGGTTTTCTAGCCAATACAGGCTTAGCTCACGGCGGCAACGGCTACGAAGGAATAGATTTTATCCTGAAATCGTTCGGAAACAAAAAAGATGTCAATCCTGAACGACAAATGAATATTGATGAAATTGCCGATCGTGCTGCAGGCAATTTTGCAAAAATCAAAAAAGAAGCCAAATCAAAAGCTGTTCCTTATGCCAGAATTCCGGGAATCAACCATCCTGTCTTCAAAGGAAAACCGATTAATATAGACCCGCGAGAAGCCTATATCTATAAAAAGTTCCAAGAGGAAAACATATACAATGTCTTTTGGGATTTCTATAGAGCCTTGGTCAAGAAATTGCATAAACAAAAAATTACTAAAAATGTCTATGCCGTAAATATAGATGCCGTCATTGCAAGTATCAGTCTGAAATTGCTTTGGAAACTATATCAATCCGGAAAAGTCACCGAAAAAAATATGCAAAAAATAGGATTTAGTCTGTTCCTACTGGGAAGAACCGTGGGTATAGCAGCTGAAATTGATGATCATAGAAACCGTGGTACCGATATGGATTGCCGAACACCTATGAGTGAAACAAAATTTGTTTTATAAGCAATACGGTATTATGAAAATGTTTAAATATGAAAACAATATCTCTATTGTTTATCGGAATTTTGCTGACATCTTGTGTAGAAAAGCAAGATGCCGCTCTTAATATCAGGTTCAATCATGAAGACAAAGACAAATCTTTGTGTGACTTTGTTTGCTCCAATCTAAAAACAAATATTGAACTGACAAAATTAAAAACGGAATATCATTTAGACAGTTTAACACACAAAACAAAATCAAATGTAAAAAAAACCTTGATTTTATTAAATTGGACTCACAGCAGATGGACTCACAACGGAAGTAACCGCCCCAAAAACAACAGCGCTCTAGGCATCTTAAGAGAAGCAAAAAAAGGCAAAAAATTCAGATGTGTAGAATATGGAATCGTTTTATCCGCCGCTTTGAATTCAATCGGAATTCCTGCCAGAACCTTAGGCCTGAAAACTAAAAATGTTGAAACGGCAAAGTCGGGAGCAGGACACGTGGTAACGGAAGCATATATTCCCGAGTTAAGAAAATGGATATTTTTGGATCCGCAAATGAATTATATTCCGTTTCTCGATAAAATTCCTTTGAATGCCGTGGAATATCAACATGCCATTGTACACCACAGAACAAAAATAGACTTGGAAAATCTTAACGGAAAATTGAATAAGAAAAAATCCAAATCAATAACCGATTGGATTTCAAAATATCTGTTCTATTTTGATGTACGCTTTGATCTGTCCGGGAAAAAAGAAAAATGCAACGGAAAAAGCAAACTAATGCTGGTGCCAATAGGAGAAAAAAATCCTGAAATTTTTCAAATCAAGCATCAAATCAACAATTGCATCTACACAAATAACATTAAGGATTTTTATAAGCCTCCAAAAATTATAAACCCAAAACCATAAATTCAATTCAACCGCATGGGCTAATATCTAATTATCTGCCCATCAACATTTTATCAATTGCTTTTGTGGCATAAAAACCATCGGCAATGGCAGAGATAGCGTCTGTATTTCCATATTTTACGGCATCACCACCGGCAAATAATTTAGGAATACTGGTCAGTCTGTCATCATTCACCTTAATTTTTCCGCGTTCCATCTCCAATTTATCGGCAACTTCTTGCGGCAACAAACTGAAATTCGGCTTTTGCCCGATGGCAGCAATCACAGCATCGCACTCAATAATGGTTTCACTGCCTTCAATAGGGACAGGGCGTGGTCTGCCACCGTCTTGTGATTGCATTTTAGCTTTCAAATATTCGAAGCCTTTCACTTTTCCTTCAGCATCTTTAACGACTTTGGTGGGAATGGTTTGCGGCAAGATATGTATGCCTTCTGCTTCTGCACCTTCAATCTCTTCTAAATCTGCCGGCATATCCTGTATTCTTCTTCTGTAAGAATGATAAACCTCTGCTCCCAAACGTTTAGAAACTCTGGAACAATCAATTGAAACATCTCCACCTCCAACAACAACAACTCTTTTTCCTATATCCACTTGCTCTCCTGCATTGACTTTTCCTAAGAAATCAATAGCAGACCAAACGCCTTTGGCATCCTCATCGTCAATGCCTAAATTCCAAGCATCTTGCAAACCTACTCCCATGAACACAGCATCGCTGTTATCATAAATTTCATTGAAAGAAATATCTTTTCCTACCACAGTACTATAATGGATTTTTACTCCCATTTTTTTCATATAGTCCACTTGCTTTTGAATACTGTCATAGGGCAAACGATATTTTGGGATTCCATACATAATCATTCCGCCGGGATCTTTGTGGGCTTCATAAATTGTTACATTATAACCTCGCAATGCCAAATAATATCCGGCGGTTAATCCTGCAGGACCCGCACCGATAATGCCCACTTTATATTGGTTGGGCTCTCTGACTTCCGGCTTCACAATTTCGGCAATCATATCGGCATTCTCGGCTCTTTCTGTTGCGTAGCGCTTCAGCCAACGAATGGCAACGGCCTCTCCGCGTACTTGAATGGCACAAACATCCTCACAACGACGTGTACAAACTTTTCCGCACATTTCGGGCAGATCATTGTTATCATAGATAATCTTAATGGCAGCTTCGTCATCTGCATTGGCAATGGCATTAATATATTCAGGAATATGCATATGCACCGGACAGTTTTCCGTGCATAAACCGCAACTAATACAACGACCGGCTTCTAAACGAGCTTCTTCTTCATTATAGCCGATAAACACTTCTGCAAATGATTTAACACGCTCCTCAGGGTCAAGCTCTCGCATCGGCACCCGATCAAACACATTCAAAGACGAATCATAATCTGCCGTAAAACTCAGTTTTTCTTTTGCTTCCGGATTATCTTTGCCCGGCACCATCAAAAACTCATAGGGGTCATTAGTCACCTTGATAAAATCGCTGGTCATATTCAATGATCCCGAAGGACACACATCCACGCAAAGTGCACAGTAACAACATCTTCCATAGTCAATCTGCGGGCGTAATCCACTATCTCCGGGCTGTCCTTCAACTTCTGCCAAAGCAATCATATCAATGGCTTCATTCATACAAATTGTTTCACAATTTCCACAACCTATACATAAATCCAAATCATTGTGATGAAAACCTCTGTATCGCTTTGAAATATCTTTTTCCTCATAGGGGAAATTAATCGTATGGGGCTGCTTGCCCATTTGCTTCAAAGCACCTAAGGGTGATAATATTCCTTTTAGATCAAGTATGCTCAT
>CAZAXU010000009.1:17693-45000 GCA_964489245.1 uncultured Flavobacteriaceae bacterium | reverse complement strand
TTTTACCTTTCTATCTCCGGCGGGCAAACACCCAGCGAATTCAAAATAAAGGATACATCGGCAATATTTTGTCCGGGCAATATTTTCTCCAACACTTTTACGCCATGTGTATAAGCGGCTCCTTTCAGGTGTACTCTACGCGGTTTGTTACTGCCGTCACTCACAACATAAAATCCGATTTCTCCACGTACGCTTTCGGTTTTTACCCACGCCTCTCCTTTCGGCACTTTCCATTTCATCGGGTTGGGTATTCTGTTATAATAGTTTCCTTCCGGCATTTTGTCCAATGCTTGACGAACAATGCTGATGGATTGCTTGATTTCTTCTCGACGTACCAATGCCCTTGCCCAAACATCTCCTCCTTCAAATGTGGGCACCACAAAATCCAATTGGTCATAGGCTTCATAAGGCTCATCAATACGCACATCGTGTTTGATGCCGGTTCCTCGAAGCGGTGCGCCCACTACGCCCCATTCAATGGCTTTGTCTTTTGGAATAATGCCAACGCCTTGTGCTCTTTTTTGGAAAATAGAGTTGTCAAACAACAAACGATTATAGTCTTCCAGTCTCTTTTCCAGATAATCCATCGTTTTATAAGTCTTATCTATCCATCCCTCGGGCAAATCGCGACGCACACCACCCGGCCACATATACATATGATAAATTCTTGCTCCGGTTAAATCTTCAAATAAATCCAAGATGTAGTTCCTGTCTCCAACACTCCATTGTCCCAACGTATAGAGACCACTCGAACCGGATTGACCGCCATACCACAATAGAAAAGATTGAATCCGTGCCAATTCCGCCACAATAGTCCTGATGAACTTTGCTCTTTGTGGCACTTCTCTTCCTTCGAGCTGTTCCACTGCTCTGGCGTAGGTAAGTTCCATTGGGTCGGGCTCCGGCACACAAAAACGACACAACAAGGTGAAAGATTGCAACCAATTTCTTTGCTCAATCAACTTTTCAAAGGCACGATGCAGATAGCCTACATGTGTTTCCGCCTTGGTTACAATATCGCCTTTAAGCTTAAGCTTGATCATCATATTTCCGGTAATCCCCGGATGTTGAGGTCCTAGATATAGTG
Organism: uncultured Flavobacteriaceae bacterium; assembly: GCA_964489245.1. Lineage (GTDB taxonomy): Bacteria > Bacteroidota > Bacteroidia > Flavobacteriales > Flavobacteriaceae > CAZAXU01. The sequence continues at coordinate 43,913 of CAZAXU010000009.1, read as the reverse complement.
TTGTTTCTTTTTCTCTATTTATGTTCATTATTGCTATTGTTTAATCGTGCAACTGTTTAATCTCTTGAATATTTTTTAGCAAAATCGGGGATTTCCTCTCCGCTTCTGCGTGTTATAGCTTCTCTTACATCTTGTGCATTTTCTCGTCCCGGTCGTGTCTCGTAAGTTTCCTTGGCATAGGCTGCCGTATCAAAATCTCGACGCATCGGCGGCATGTCTTGCCAATCTTCCAAAATAAATTCTTTGGCTCCCGTCAATCCCGGAAATTCTATTCCATACATTTCTCTGAATTCTCTTTCATAAGTATTGGCTTGATCCCAAATCGTATCGATATTTTCCATCTCAGGCTTTTCTCTGTCTATTCGTGTATGAACCATTACAGTCAATTTTGACTCGGGATTCCAAACGATATAAACCAATTCAAATTGATTTTCTTCTATCCAATCCACACATGAAATATGATTGAGATGGATAAATCCTTGTTGATTTTTCAGATAAAGCAACACGCTGGAAACCAAATTTTTATCTACATCTACACGAACTTGATTATCACGTTTTTGTCGTGCTTCAAGTTTGAATATTTTTTTTATTTTTTCTATGATGTCTTCTGTCTTGTTCATTTTACTGTTTTTCTTATTGTGGAATTGTTTAATTGTGCAACTGTTTGATTGTGTAATCGTTTTATTGTTTAGTTGATTTTTTTTTAAACACCATTCATGCGATTGCCTGATTCATCAATTTCATCAAACTCATACAAACTAATAGCAACAAAATATGATTTATCCTTCTTTTCAAATGAAAACACATACATCATATTTATAACTTAGCGGCTTGATTCAATATAACACTTACCAATTATATTCGTCAGGGAAATCCCAATTTTTAATTACCCTCTGTTGATTGGTACGATACCAATCCAAATTTTCTCGATAGCATTCACCATTTCCTGCATTTCCATTTTGTATCAACTCCTGTAATTTCACAAATCCTTTAATCACACTTTCCGGTCTCGGCATACATCCTGCAATATATACATCAACCGGCAAATAACGGTCCAACGCTTTAATTGTGTTATAACTGTCATAATACATTCCTCCATTAATCGTACAAGAACCAAAGGCAATCACATATTTAGGATCTTGCATTTGTTCATATACGCGAATGACGCGTTTCAAAGTTTTGGTCGACAAATATCCGGTAATCAACAAAACATCTGCTTGGCGAGGGGTTGCAGCTCCACGAATTCCAAATCTCTCGGCATCATATCGAGATGTCATTGTTGCAGGAATTTCTATTGCTCCACAACCGGTTCCATAAGCCAATACGAACAAGGAATGTTTTCGGGCAAAGTTCAAAATATATTGCACCGTTTTCTGACTCTCTTTGTCATTCACTCTTCCGGCAGACGTGCAACGCGGTGAGAAATCAATTTGTGCTTTTCTGATTTCTTCTTCCGTTGGAATGCCTAATGTTTTTATTTTGTTTGCCATATCTTATTTCAATTTGCTATACGCTGAACTTTATTTTTTTTATCTGAAAACCACCCATAATATTCCGATTATACCTAAAAAGGTCGGCCATTTCCAGAAAAATCTTATTGCTTGCTCCGTTCTAAATCTCGGACTGACCAAACCGATAAAAACCGGTATCATATAGAATAAAAATGTTTTTATCAAAAGTTCTCCCAATCCCAACAGCGTTCCTGCTATGCCCTCTACACCTGAATTGCCTGCTCCTCCCAAGAAGATATCAACAAATAACACCAATTTGATAAAAGCAAATACGGCTCCGCCTGACATCATAGTTCCTAAATATTTTCCGCCAAATTCCGATACCGGACCTGATGCTAATTCTGCCGGAGCACCCACAATGTCAAAAGGAGAATATCTAAACATTCCCAATGAAGACAGTAGTGCTGCTAAAAAAGCAAAAGGATTTTCAAATATAATCCATCTGCCTGTTTCATGCTGATAGGTCATCAAATCTTGAATGGATGTGGTATGGAATTGCATCATAATTGCCACCAAAGACAAAACAAACGGAATTTCATAACCCACCATCTGACTTAAACCACGCGTGACACCGATGGCAGAATTCGGATTTCCGGATTGTCCGGCACCTAACGCCATTCCCAATGAACCAAAAACCATCATATACAACAGGAAAATAAGGTCTCCTTTAAAAGTAAGATTTTTAAACCATAAGTCTCCGTGAAGAACAGGAATAAACATAAGTACGGTCATTGCAGCTATAATAACCCATATGGGCGCCATATGCCCCATAAAACCATGTGCAATATTGGTTCTTTTTCCCTGAAGTTTCATCAAATCCAAAAAATTTTGATAGACCGGCGGTCCCACCCGATTTTGAACTCTTGCCGTGATTTTTCTTCTAAAACCACCATAGAACATTCCTACGGTAAAAGCCAAGATTGCCGTAAGAAATGCTCCTAATATTTTGATACCAATCATTCTAGTGTTTGTTTATTTGTTTATTTGTCTGTTCATTTATCGATTAAAATCAATAGATAAACAAAATGAATATCAGCTAAAAATATAATCCTTAAACAACAGTAACAGGACTAAAAATCCGATGACGTATAAAGCGTAGGTTTGTCCGTTTCCCGTATATATTTTCCTAAAAAATCCGAAGAAAGCTTCAAATGCTGCTCCGAGTTCTTCCCATATCTTATTGAAATCAATTCTGTATAATGGCGCCGCCGCACGTTCAAAAGGTTTGAAAAAATCTTGCTGAAACGTCCAATTTTCACCTTCTTTCCATAGCTCTCCAGAACTTGAAATATCTTTGGTGCCTACATATCTTGTATTCTTCCTTCCTTTTAATGTTAAAAAGGCAAAAATCAAGACAAAAACGGCTGCTATAAAAGCACCTATCAGACTCAAATCCGTGTTGTTTCCCCATATATTTGTCAAAGATGACATCTCCCATGTAATATCTGAGAATCCTATATCGTGCATGGCTTTTGCCGCAGGGTTAAATACCAATCCGGGCATGGCACCCGTGGCAATTGAAATCAGTGCCAAAATCACCATAGGTATCAGCATAGAAGCGGGGGCTTCTTTGACATTTTCGGTTTCTTTTTCTTCCTGACCAAGAAACAGTCCAAAGAGAAATCTGTATGAATACAAAAACGCAGCTGTTGATGAAAAGAAAACAACAATAACCAAAATATAACTGTTACTTTCCGTAATCAAGGCTTCATAAATCAGCCATTTCCCGACAAATCCGCCAACCGGCGGGACTCCTGCCAAAGCAATAATGGAGACCAAAGCAACAAAGAATGTCCATGGCATGCGACGAATCAATCCTGATATTTTGGTCATGTCTGTTGTTCCTGCTTGTTTTTCTACTGCTCCTGCCACCATAAACAAAGCGCCTTTAAAAACAGCATGTAGCACCGCAAGATATAGTGCTGCCATCACGCCCAATTTTGTTCCCGTGGACAGTCCCACCACAATATAGCCCAGCTGGGCAATAGAGGAATATGCCAACAACCTTTTTGCGTCGGTTTGAATCAAAGCATATATGGTTCCGAGCACTGCCGTGATTCCTCCCAGCCATCCCAAAATGCTTCGCATCCAAAATGCTGTAGTCTCATCCGCTTGAAAATAGAATGTGGTTAGAACTAATCCGATACCGAAAATTCCCATTTTTGACATTGCTCCGGAAAAAATAGCCGTGAATGACATCGGGCTGCGACTATAGGCTGACGGAGCCCATACATGAATGGGAAATAATGCCGCTTTGATGCTAAAACCAATCAATAAAAATATAGGAATAAAAATATGTTGTTTGAAATCAAAAGCACCTTTTTCAATGGCTTCACCGATCAAAAACGTGCCATAATAATCCTTGATAAAAACAATAGCCGTCAGCATGGCGTAGGCACCAATTGCAGAAAAAATCATATACTTGATTGCACGAGTTTTTATTTTATAATAAGCATTATAAATAATCAATAGGAAAGACGACCAAGTCATAATTTCCCAAAAGACGAACAAGGATACAAAATCCTTGCTAATCACAACGCCAAACATGCCCAGAACCGTCAATAAAAAACCTGAATAGAAATAGCCCAAACGAGCTTTACCTTCCATATACTTTATAGAATACAAAAGAGACAAGACGCTCATTCCCAATATAATATATATAAAATAAAGTGAATAATGATTCAAGCCCCATTGAAAATGAACGCCGCCTAAGGTGAAATCAAAATATGTCCCCTGTGGCGCTTTGGTCATAAAGAATATGCTTGCCAACAAAGACACTATAAAAGCAGTGACGGCTGTCAGCTTTCTGCTAAAAGTATCTATGGTAAAGGTTAGCAGGCTTCCTGATAATAGTATGAGTAATATGATGCTTAAAATATTCATTGTTTGTTGTTGAATTATTTTTTTATTATTTAGCTCCTAAAATTTGTTGTATATAGTTTGCTTTATCCAGCAAAGCAGTTGCCGCATCTTGTAAATATCCGGTGATTAAATCGGGATAGATTCCGATGACTATGATGAACAATGCCAATCCTGACATGGCAATAACGGCATTTATAGAGGGTTTATGTGATGCCGGCTCTCCTTCTTCTTTTGCAAAATATATTCGCCCTACCACGCGCAAATAATAGGTCAATTCTATCACCGTAACCAACAAAATTCCAATAATCAAAAACAGCATCTTTTGATCGGATGCTGCCATCAGAATATAGAATTTACTCCAGAATCCTGAAAATGGCGGAAAACCTATAATGGCAAAAGCTCCCAAAGAAAATAGTCCTGCAACATAGGGTAGTTTTTTATGAATACCGTTCATTGCCGACAGTCGTTTGTCGTCTGTATTGTAGATAAAATAACTTCCTGTCATGAATAACAACGATTTGATTACACCGTGATTCAACATCAAGAAAATAGCACCGAAAACCGCTAACTTGCTCCCAATTCCAAAGGCAATCAGCACCAGACCAACTTGTCCGATACTGGAATATGCCAACATACGTTTGAGATTTACTTGTGAAATGGCTGCAATTTCTCCTACCAGCATAGTGACAAAACCCATTATGATGAGATATTGATGTATGCCTGCCACATCAAATAATGTAAACACCACCCTAATCAAGGCATATACGCCGGCTACGGAAACTACTGCTGCAAAAGTTGCACTAGTGGGTGATGGTGCTTGAGAATAAGCATCAGGAGCCCATCCGTTGAGCGGAAACATTTCTGCTTCTATGCCCAGAGCAACCAAGAAAAAAACCAATGCCGTAATTTTCATCGATTGCGGCACAAATTCCATTCTTTCGGCAATCTGAGCCATATTCAAAGTACCTGTCTGTGTATAAATGATCAGGATTGCCAAGAGCAAAAACACCGATGCAAAACTTCCAATCAGTAAATATTTAAAGGCAGCTTCCGCTCCATCTCTGTTGCGATAAAATGCTGTTAATGAATAAGCCGTTATTCCTACAATCTCAATGAACACAAACATATTGAAAATATCACCCGTAATAATCACCCCGATGGCGCCTGCAATCATCATCATTTGCAGAATTTCATAATATTTCACCACTCCTCCTTTCAGAGTTCTTTTAAATCGGAAACCGTACAGCCAAATGGTAAATCCTAAAACAGAGACCATTGCTGCTAAAAATCCGGTGAAAGGTGTGATGACCAAATTGATGCCCCAAGGCGGACGCCAACCTGCAATGATTTCATTAATTATTCCTACTTCTGCTACTTGTTTCATTAGGAAAAACGAGACAATCACATTGTAGAATAAAACAATTCCCGGCACTACTCTTGCGGCATCTTTATAGATTTTTGTCAACAAAGGAATTGCAAAAGCTGCCAATAACGGGGCTACTATATAATGAACCGGACTTATTACCATCTCAATGATTTTATTTGTTCTATATTTGCGGTATGATGATGTTTATACAATCTGATGACCAGCGAAAGCGCCAAAGCCGTCACGGCAAATCCTATCACGATTGCCGTCAGCACCAAAGCCTGTGGAACGGGATCTACCATACTTGCAGCGGCATGTTCATTTCCGGGTGAAAAAATGGGTGCCGTTCCTCCGGAAATATAGCCTATGGCAACAAACAGCAAATGCACACCGGCATCCATGATGGATAGACCGATTACGATTTTTACCAAATGTTTTTTCATTAGAACGGCATATAATCCAATGAGTATCAGAAGGATTGCCGTTCCATAGACCGCCCAAGTAATCAGGTCTTTATATTGTATGAACAATTCTTTGAATTCCATCATTTTTTTCGTGGTTTAATATTTAACAAAGTATCCAAAACATTGGTCAATTCTGTTGCTACCTTAATCCCTATAAAAATATAGATTAAAGGAATCAATCCGCCACTAATCAAATTATTCAGCTGACCTGAATATGAAATATTTTGGAGAAATGATCCGTGTCTAAATAAGCCATACAATCCCACAACCACAAAGGCTAAGCCTGCCAGACTCTCCAGCCAAAGCATGATGTTATGGTTGGTTTTGAATTTTCTATAAGAAATCAGCATCAATAAAAATCCGGTGGCTATAATTGCTCCACCTTGAAAGCCTCCGCCCGGAGTCAGGTGTCCGTGTATGAACACATAGATTCCCAACAATAAAATCAAAGGGAAAAGAATTTTAGCGCCTGTTTTAACCAAACTTGATGAAGGCAAGTGAATGCGTTCTTCTTCCTCCTCGTCTTCTTTTCTATATAGAATGCTTGCCAGCCCTGTGGCGGCAAGGAACAAAACCGTTACTTCTCCCAAGGTGTCAAATCCTCTGAAATTGACAACAACCGCCGTAATGGTGTTAGCCACCTTCAAATCTTCGGGCGATTTTTGCAGATAATATGCAGATACGGTCTCGGGATTGTCTAAATTTCCTATACGGCTTTCTCCGAAAGGTATATACTTAAAGGTGTTTACCAGGGAGAAACCCAACACAAGAATCAAAGTGAATATGAGTATTTTTTTTAACATTCTGCCAGTTGTTTAATCATTGAGTTCAAATTCTTCAAAACATTATTTATTAAATTTTTCAATATGATCTTCACTATATTTATCTTCGTCTCTTGTTGTGTTACGAATGGTGATGATAAAAATAATTGTTGTCAGTGCAATGCCGATTGCTGCTTCCGTGATGGCAACATCCGGCGCTTGCAGTAAGTAAAAAAACACTGAAAGTATCAGACTCACCACGCCCGTTGCCAAAACCGCATATAACAAATCTTTTTGCATGATTGCATAGATTGCCGCCGCTATCAGGACAATTGCCATTACGACTAAAAATAGGATTAGTGCCATATATTTATTTGTTTATCTGTTGATTGGTTTGACTTGTATGATGCTCATCTTTGATTTCATTTTCATAATCATCGATTTTCTTTTTAAAAAACGGACGAATTCCTCTGCGATAGGATGCTCTTGCCAAAGCATGTGAACTCAAAGGGTTTGAAAATCCTACAAACAACACAATGATAATCAATTTAATCATCCAAGAGGGTTGCAACAACCCCACGCCGAATATCACGCTCATGGCACCCAATGTAGATGCTTTGGTTCCTGCTTGCAAACGATTGTATAAATCAGGCATACGATAAATGCCTAAAGCGCCTAAAAACAAGAATATGCTTCCTATCAGAACAAAAAACAGTCCTGCATATTTTGATATTTCATTGATTGTTTCCATTATAAAGCTTTTTCAATATATCTTGCTATCACAATAATTCCTATGAATCCCAGAACGGCATAAACCAGCGCTAAATCTATATAGATATATCTTTGGAATAAATATCCCAACAGCACCAAGCCTGCAATGCCAATTACTGACAAAGTATCCAGTGCAATTGCTCTGTCTGATGCAGTCGGTCCTTTCACAAAACGAATAAAACTCATAAATGAGCCAATTGAAATCAGAGTAATTGCTGTGTATATGATTATGTTCATTTTTTATTGTTTGTTTAAAAGCCTTGTATCAAAGCTTATCATTTAATTATATATTTTCAATAGTATTTTTTCAAACGGCTCAGCTATTTCCTTATAAATTTCGTCTTTATCTTCGGTGGTCACATCAATCCAATGTATGTAAAACTTATTGTCTATCACATCCACTGTCAGCGTGCCCGGCGTCAGCGTGATGCTGTTTGCCAACACCATTTTGGCAAAATCATTGGTCAGCTTGGTCTCAAAGCTTACAATGCCCGGATTGATGGGCAGGGACGGAGAAATCACTCTTTTTGCCACATCCAGATTTGCTTTGACCAACGCACCGATAAACACAAAAAAGTATTTAATAAAATAGGTGATATGAGACGGAGCTATTAAAATCGGATCACAACAATTAAAATTCTTGACCGTGATGTAGGCAATAAGTAAACCGATGAGGATTCCCGTGATAATTTCTTCCGGTTGTAGTGAAGTCGTAAAACCATACCACAGCAACATGACTATGACAAAGGTGTAGAAAAACTTCTTCAATGAGAATTGATATGTGTTCATTCTTTGAAATATTTTCATCTCAAAAATAAAGCAATCAATCCTTGATTTTTATGAATTATATCAGGTTTTTAAAAGATATTTGTTGATATTAGCTAAATAAACTCATTCCAAATAACAGATCAATCTTAAAATATAATTCATTGATTGTCAGTTTGTTGATATATGCTCAATCGCCATAGAACAACAAAACAAACTTATCTTCCGGTATTCTTGTCTTGTCCTGATTTGATTTGATAAAAATCTTACCTCCATTTTTCATACTTTTACACAAAAATTATATGCAAATAACACTTTTAGGAACCGGAACTTCTCAAGGCGTGCCCGTAATCGGGTGCGGATGCGAGGTTTGCCAATCTAGTCATCAGAAAGACAAAAGACTTCGTTCTTCCGTGCTTTTGGAATGGGATGACTATAAATATGTGATTGACTGCGGGCCTGACTTTAGGGCACAGATGCTAAGAGAAAACATTGAACGGATCAACGGCATTTTGTTTTCGCATGAACATGCCGATCACAGTGCCGGAATGGACGATATCAGACCTTTTTATTTCAAAATGAAGCAGGCTGTTCCCATTTATGCATTGCCCGGAGTTCTTAAGGATTTAGAAAAACGATTTGAATATATTTTTACTGAAAAAAACAGATATCCGGGTGCACCGAAAGTTGAAAAACATATTTTGCTGCCCTATAAAAACTTTAGACTGGGCAATAAAGATTTTGTTCCTTTGAATATTATTCACGGCAACTTGCCCATATTAGGGTTTAAAACCTCGGGGTTTGCCTATATCACCGATGCTAAAATTGTTCCGGAAGAAACACGACAACATCTATTCGGCATAGACACTATTGTTGTCAATGCTTTGCATCACAACACACACAAAATGCATATGAATTTGGAAGAAACCCTGGATTTTATCGAAAAAATAAAACCGGGCAAAGCCATTCTCACACACATCAGTCACCACATGGGAAAATATACAGACATCCAACCCCAACTCCCCAATCATGTTGTTTTAGGTTATGACGGTTTGAAAATATCTGTTGATTACTGAAATATTTATTACTTTTATCCCGTTATTTCTCGAATAAAATCATAAACTCCATGAAAAAATATGCCTCATACATCATTGTCTTTCTGCTGACCGTCAGCGTTTACTTGTTTGTCCAATCCAACAAGCAAATCAAAGAAAATGAGTTCTTGAAAAAAGGACTTTCGGAAAATGTGATGAAAAATCTGGCACAAAAAGATTCTTTAAATTATTTTAAGGCAATGATATTGGAACTTCGTGACGATGATTTTTCTTTGAACAACAATCAAGATGCACAAGACTATTTATATGATTTTTATGGAGATGGTGACTGGAATCGATATATTCTGGACAAACTCATGGAAACCAATGAAACCAAAGGAGATAACCCTTTGATTCCCTATGCGGGAATGAGTGGGAACATGAAAATCAGCAATGCCAAAGTGCTCAATCACAGGTGGATTATAGCCAACTTCACCGATGGAAAATATTGGGGAGAGATGTTGATTAGATTCTATATTAATAAGAACAAAAAAATCAGATTTAAAGTCTTGGATCAAGATTTATATAATTAGCTTTAAGCATAAATTAATCTGAAAAGAAGTTATTAAATTCTCTCGGACAACCATTGTCTGAAATCTTCAAAATTTTCTCTATTCACCTCGTGTCCCATCGGATATTCTTTATAAATATGTTCAATTTTTCTTTCCGATAGGTATTGCGGACTTCTTCTCGCCCACTCCACAGGAAGAACCGGATCATAAATTCCGTGAGAAATAAAGAAATCCAAATCTTTATATTGTTCGTTCTTTTGATTAAACGGCATAATATCTTCATTGATATAACCGCTGAGCGCTACGATATTTTTTAACTTTTCAGGAAAAGTGAACCCCAACGCATAACTCATAATAGAACCTTGACTGAAGCCTAGTAAATTGAAATTTTCAACATCCAAATCATAGGCTTCAAATAATTCATCGATAAAGCTCGAAATCAAACGGAGACTCTCCATTGCTTGCAGGTCATCAAAAAATTTATTATCGTCAGCGTCAAAATGTATATCATACCACGAAAAACCGCCAAATGGCAACCGGTGCGGCGCTCGGGCGCTGATAATAAACAGATTTTCAGGCAATTCATCGACAAACGAAAACAAATCCATTTCATTGCTTCCATAGCCATGCAACATCAAGAGTGCCGAAGATTTTTTATCAGCCGAGATGATACCGGGGCGTATCACGTGATGAAGTGATAATTTTTTTGTCTGCATTTCGATGTTTAATACAAATCTGAGGCTATTGCACTCACGACTATCGTAATCAGAAGATTATTTTCAAGAAATATCAAGGTGTTCAGAACCTCAGCCAACTAATAGCGTTCTACTAATTTTCCTACGAGTTCTCGCACAACAGGCTCTGCTGCTTTTGCCGCTTTCAGCACTTCTTGGTGATTCACCTCCTCAATGAATTCTTTGGTACCCAAATCGGTAATCACCGAAATTCCGAAAACTTCCATGCCCATATGCACGGCAACAATCACTTCGGGCACTGTGGACATTCCCACGGCATCTCCACCCATATTTCTCACCATGGTATATTCTGCCAAAGTTTCAAATGTGGGACCTTGCAAACCCAGATAAACACCTTCTTGTATTTTGATGTTTTTCTCTGCAGCATAATCTCTGACAATTTGCAACATCTTTTTACTGTATGGTTCACTCATATTCACAAAACGCGGACCAAATCTTTCGTCATTTTGACCATGAAGCGGGTGTTCCGGAAAAAGGTTGATGTGATCATTAATCAGCATCACCTCGCCGATTTTATAGTTTATATTCACGCCGCCGGAGGCATTTGAAACCACCAACTTATTGATTCCCATTTGTTTAAACACTCTTTCAGGGAAAGTTACTTGTTTCATATTATAACCTTCATAGAAATGAAAGCGTCCGTTCATTGCCAAAACTTTTTTACCGCCAAGCTCCCCAAAAATCAAAGAACCTTTATGCCCCTTGACCGTAGAAACCGGAAAATTCGGAATTTCTCTATACGAGATTTCTTTGTCTATTTGAATATCTTCTACCAAACTTCCCAATCCGCTACCGAGAACAATGGCATATTCCGGAATATAATCTATTTGCTGTTTTAAATAATTTGCTGTTTGTAATGATTTATCAAATTCATTCATCTTTTCCGACATAATCTAAAATTTTTTGGTTAAACATTTCTCTTTCAATAATCTCTGTCTGAATCGGCAAATAATAAACCGGCAGACTCAGCTTATCTTTAAGTCTCACATAATCTTTTTCCGTTGTCAATATCAGTTTATCACTTGTCTCCAAATTGTGATAGGCTTGTTTGATTCGCTTGATATCACCGGATGAAAAATGATGATGATCGCCAAATTTCAAGCTTTCAAAAGTAATATTTTTTTCTGACAAATAAGCATATAAATGTGTTGGATTTGCAATTCCGGTGATTAATAAAATTGATTTTTTTTTCAAATTTTCGATGGAGATTTGCTTATTTTCTCGATAGATTTCATCATCATATTTGATGCTCGAAAAGAAAATATTTTTCTTGAAATAAAGCTTTATCTCGTCTGTTATTTGATTCTTTTCTTCTAAAGTTATACTTTCAGAACATTTTGTAACAACAACAATATCAGCACGTTTCATATTTTTCCTGCGCTCTCTTAAATTGCCGACAGGCATGATATAATCATCATAGAACAGTTGATTATACGGCGTCAGCACAATCTGCAAACCTGCACGAATTTTTCTATGTTGAAAAGCATCATCCAACAAGATTACATCAATATTTTTTCGATTGATTATTTTTTGAATGCCAAGCGCTCGATCTTCAGAAACCGCTACTGTAATTTCAGGAAATTTTCGCTTGATTTGAAAAGATTCATCTCCTATTGATTCATAAGTAGCAGACTCATCTGCCAATATAAATCCTTTTGTTTTTCTTTTATACCCTCTGCTGACTACCGCCAAATTATATTTATCTCTAAGCAATTCAATCAAATATTCAATCTGAGGCGTTTTTCCTGAACCGCCCAAACTGAGATTCCCCACGCTGATTATTGGAATATCAAACCCAACCGATTGGATTATATTCTTGTCATACAGCAAATTACGCATACGCATAACAAGAGCATATAATAGAGAAAAAGGAAATAATATGTATCTTAATTTATGCGTAATAATTCTATATTTTAGTTTTCTTTTCTTTCCAGAATCTTATCACCAAAAATTCGAGCAGCAAAAACAGCAAAGCACTCCATAAAAACCACTTCCAAACAGATTTTTCTTGAAACATGGCTTCTTGCCGAGCAACATAATCTCCAAAAGTAGTGATTTGATCAATATTATCCTTTTGGGGAATTGCAATATGATTCAAAACGTTTTCCTTTCTATTAAAATTATAGGCAACAGTACTTATTTTTTGATTAGATTTTAAAATTTCATATATTCCATTTTCATCAGGAAAATCAGTAGTAGAAATGCTAACACTATTGAATTGATTGATTTGAAAAGGAATATATTCTCGTGTGCCCTTTCTGAGTTTCAACACTTCATCGGCATTCAATTTTTCGGCAACTTTCCACTTATTTTCCGCACCAATCACAAAATAGACTCTACTCTTTTTATTGTTTGCTTTCGAAATTTGATAAAAAACAGGCACCACCAGTGAGGGAGACAAGCTAAAGTTTGTATTTTCAGATTGTAGGCTCGCAGCAAAAACAAAAATATTTCCATTTCTACGATATTGTGATACAAAAGCTGTGTTGTCGTTTAATTTATAAATCCAATTTTTTGCATTGGAAAACCTAAAATGTTGCTTGACAAACGGGTAGGCAAAGTTTTTTGTTTTCTTTAAATATACATTTTTAAGCAGGGGATGTTCAAAATGAATTTGATTCATCAAAACTTTTGTCGTATCCAAACTTATGTTAGTAGAAATTTTAAGCTGTTTCAATGCTTTTTTGAACTCCATCGGTTTTTTCATATTCGGAATCAGGCATAAATTTCCGAATTTCCGCACGTATTTGTTGAAGGCATCAAAAGAGATTTGAGACATATCTGCCAATTCGTTCAAAACAATCAAGTCATAATCCGACATTTTTCCGTAGTCGGTTTGGTTAGCAGGCTTCCAATCCAGCACAAATTCGTCCGGGGTATAGATTTTTTTCAAAAAAGTCGGAAGTTGCTTTCCAAGCACCAAAACTTTGATTTTTTCGGGTTGAGATAAAGTGAAATAGAGTTCATTATCAAACCTAAAACCTTGATCTTTCAACATTGCCCTTGCTTCAAACCCTTTACCGGACAGTTTAATATCCATCAACTTATGCAAAGTGTCTTGAAAATCCACCCGACTTCTCCACAGCAAATGTTCTCCTTGCATAATGCTCACGGGCGAGTGCAGTTTTTTGTCGTTTGCCGACAATTTTATACGCAAATGATAATTATCTCCATTTTTTGAAACCAACCACAGCGAATCTATACTCATATTCTTTAGAGCTTTTGTTTGCTTAGGATAAAAGTGATAATTAATTTCAGGACTAAAAAGATTTTTGTCCAAAATTTCTGCATAGACATTTTGAAAATCACTGATATAAATCAAATCCTTTTGTTGGTTCTCCGACTTAGCAAACAAAAAATTGGCTTTTTTAATCTGACTTGCATGTTTGGTCGGTTGAACACTGAATTTAATTTGATAAAGTTTTTCTTTAAGTTGTTTTCCGCTTATATCTTTGAATGTTTGCTCGTTGGTCAGCAGCGTATAGTGTTGCTCGTCGTTCAAATTTTTGACTAGATCTTGCAACACAGCTTGCCAAAGATTGGCATCTTTTGTCAAGGCAGACATGCTCAGCGAATTGTCGATATAGATGATTTGTTGTATATTTTTGATGTCTTTTTTTTCGACATCGGAGGGAAAATATGGTTGAGAAAAAGCAAAAATAAGCGATGCAAATGCCAGTATTCTCAGCAGCAAAACAACAAGCTCTTTCAATTTTCTGCTTCGCCTTGATTTTAGTTCCAAATCTTTTAGGAAAGCCACATTGCTGAACAGTTCTTTTTTATATTTTTTCCAGCGCACCAAATGAATGACAACAGGAACCAATAAGAGAAAGAGAGCATACAGTATTTTCGGATATTCTATATTCATTTCTTTTTAATGTTGTGTATAAACCGTTTTCTCTTATATCTTATTTCGTTTACTTTTCTTCCTCTTCCAATCTGTTTAAATCTTAAAATCAATCGGATTCTTATTTTTCTCCTTTCAGTCTATTATTTTTCCGTCTTTCATCACTAATTTCCTATCTGACATTTCCGCCAATTCTTCATTATGGGTCACGATGACAAAAGTCTGGTTAAAACGATCTCTCAAATCAAAAAAGAGTTTATGCAATTGTTTGGCATTTTCAGAATCCAGATTTCCACTAGGTTCATCTGCCATAATCACCGATGGACTATTGATTAATGCTCTTGCCACGGCAACACGTTGTTGCTCTCCGCCCGAAAGTTTTCCGGGCTTATGAAGAATTCTATTTGACAAACCCAAAAACTCCAAGAGTTCTCCGGCTCTTTTGTCTGCTTTCTTCTTTGAAACTCCTGCAATATAGGCGGGAATAGCCACATTTTCCAAAGCGGTGAACTCCGGCAGCAATTGATGAAACTGAAAGATAAAACCGATTTCTTTATTTCTAAATTTCGACAATTCGCTGTCTGATAAGTTCTTAAGATTGGTTTGATTGATTCTCAGTTCATAATCTGCATTTGACGGCATATCCAAAGTGCCGATTAGTTGCAAAAGCGTTGTTTTTCCTGCTCCCGATGGTCCCACAATGGCAACTACTTCTCCTCTATCTATTTGTAAATCAATACCTTTTAAGACTTCAAGATCGCCATATTTTTTATGTAAATTCTTTGCGCTAATCATCTGATAATCATTAAAAATATTTGATGACAAAGATAGTATTTTATTCCCAACCGAAAATCAGTAAAAACTTCTCATATTGGACCTAGTAGGTTTTAAAAATCCGCCAGATCCCGGATACTTGTCTAAAAATTAAGACTTTCATATGACATCCATCTATCATTAATGCCAAATTGATTTATAAAATAGTCCAAAATATTTTGTATGTCATTTTGGTATAAAACCTTTGAAAAAATAGTCCCATCAAAAAAAGCCGCGATTTTTCGCGGCTTTTTGGTTTTCATGTTTGTTTGTTTATTTGATGTACTCTACTTCTTTTTTAGGTTCGAGCGACATGTATTTATTAAATCCTTGCGCCAACATCCATTTGTTGCTATAAATTTTGCCCATATATCTGGAACCATGATCAGGAAAAATCAACACCACGTGACTGTTTTCATCAAAATAACCTGCTTTTTCATACAGATGGGCTGCTTCAAGTGCTGCTCCACTAGTATATCCCGCAAAAATTCCTTCTCTCAACGCCAACTCTCTTCCTCTGTATGCGGAATTTTCGTCGGTGACTTTCATAAAATAATCTATCAATTCAAAATCTGTTGCTGTGGGAATCAAATTTTTGCCCAAACCCTCAATTCTGTAAGAATAGATTTCTTCTTTATCAAAAACTCCGGTTTCGTGATATTTTTTCAATGCCGAACCATAGGCATCCACGCCCAAAATTTTAATATCCGAATTTTTTTCTTTCAAATAGCGCGCAATACCTGAAATGGTACCTCCTGTAGCAGCACAAGCGATCACATGGGTCACTTTTCCTTGGGTTTGATCCCAAATTTCTACACCGGAAGAAAAATAGTGCGCTTTGATATTCAATTCATTAAAATATTGATTTACATAGAGGGAATTAGGTGTTTCTTCATGCAGTCTTTTTGCCACGGAATAATAAGACCTTGGATCTTCTGCATCTACTTCAGACGGACAGACATAGACCTTTGCACCCATTGTTCTGAGCATATTAATCTTGTCTTCAGTTGCTTTGTCTTTCACGGCAAGAATCACCTTATATCCTTTTACCGCACCAATCATTGCCAAGCTGAAACCTGTATTTCCAGATGTGGTTTCTATGATGGTATCGCCGGGTTTTATCAAACCTGCTTTTTCCGCTTTATCAATGATATACAGACCTATTCTGTCTTTCACTGAATCACCTGGATTAAACGATTCCAATTTTCCGTAGAAATTTCCTTTTAAGCCCTCTGTCACTTTAGATAGCCGCACCATGGGCGTATTTCCTATCAAGTCTAAGACGCTATCAACAATTTTAGGATTATTTTTCATAAATCATTTCTTCAAAATAGCAATACTCGATTGCTTTTAGCTGTGCAAATGTAAGAATATTTTACTAATAACAGGGTCATGTAGGTTACAAAGAGTGTCTTTTTTTTCCAAAAATGATGAGAACAACTCCCAGGATAGACAAAATACCCCCTATAAATTGGATGTTTGTCGGTATTTTATGAAAATAGATATAGCTCCCCGCCAAAACGAACAAACCTTTGGTTGAAGACAAAATCGATTTTCTGGAAACTTCTATATACTTGATGGCATATAGCCCTACAATTGCCGCCAAAAACGGACCTAAAAACGCACCAATCATCACATTTCTTATGGCTGTCGATGAAATTTCATAAGACAAATCTTTCCATTCCAAGGCTATCCAAGAAAATAAAAAAAGAAAAATCACCCTATTCAATGCCAAAAGAATTGGAGACAATTTAACGATATTGATTTTCAACAAAATGGCATTAACGGCAAACAAGAAAGTGAAAAACAACACATATTGGCTGCCATCGATAAACATTTCGTTCAATTTAATCCATTTCGGATTATAACTCAACAAAAAAGCTGCTGTCAGTGTGAGCAAAATGCCTATAATCTCCGTTTTGTTAAATCTTTCTTTTAAAACAATAAAACCCAATATCAAAACAAAAACGGGTCCGAGATTACTCATAAACGCGACAATACTCGGATTGGGCATTGTTCCAATGGATTTAAAAAATAAGCTTGTCGATATGATTTCAATCAATCCGAAAAGCAGTAAAAAAAGAAAATCTCTTTTTGAGAATTCTTTGATTTTACGAAATGATTTTTGTTTAATCGCCAGACTTATAATCAAAATAAGTCCGGTAAAAAACCAATAGAATCCAAACTGTGGCAATTTGAGTTCTTGCAATGCTGCCTTACTGAAAATAAAGACATTTGCCATTGCCAAAACACCTATCAGCGTGAGCAAATAGCCTTTAGTTTTGTTCGAAAGTTTATGCCAAAAACTAATCATGAGTTCGATTGGCTAGGTTCAACAAAAATGCATATTCTCTGGCACGATCTTTCAAAGATTTATATCGTCCGGATGCGCCACCATGTCCGCTGTTCATGTCTGTATGCAACAAAAGGACACGATCATCCGTCTTGAGTTCTCTCAATTTTGCCACCCATTTTGCCGGCTCCCAATATTGCACTTGAGAATCGTACAATCCGGTGGTTATCAGCATATTCGGATAAGACTTTGCTTCAACATTATCATAAGGAGAATATAATTTGATATAGTCATAATATTTTTTTTCGTTAGGATTTCCCCATTCGTCATATTCTCCCGTGGTCAGAGGAATGGACTCATCCAACATGGTGGTTAGCACATCGACAAAAGGCACTTGCGCCACAAGTCCGTTGAACAACTCCGGTTCATAATTGGACACAGCCCCCATCAACAGGCCTCCTGCCGATCCTCCCATGGCATAGAGATGTTTTGAACTTGTATATTTCTCGGAAATCAAATATTTAGCGGCATCAATAAAATCATAAAATGTATTTTTCTTTTGCAAAAGTTTGCCGTCTTCATACCAAGGTCTACCCAAATATTCACTACCCCTGATGTGTGCAATGGCAAAAACAAATCCGCGTTTGAGCAAGGACAGTCTCGAAGTGCTAAAACCCGGATCTACCGTAATTCCGTAGGAGCCATAGCCATAAAGCAACAAAGGATTGTTCCCGTTGAGTTTTAAGCCTTTTTTATAGACAACAGAAATCGGCACTTTTTTTCCGTCTCGCGCCGGCGCCCAAAGCCTGACAGATTCATATTCGTTCTTGTCATAGTTCTCTCCGGGAATTTCTTGTTCTTTCAAAACTTGCTTTGTTTTGGTGTCCACATCATACTCCACTACAGAGGAAGGAACTGTCATTGAATTATAGACATATCTGAACTTATGGGTGTTCATTTCCGGATTATACGATACGTATAGCGTATAAGTTTCTTCATCAAAATCAATATAGAAATCTTCTTTTTTCTTTTCACAAACAATTCTGAGCATATTCAAGCCTTTTTTTCGCTCTGTCAGTAGCAGAAAATCTTGAAATATTTCCACATCTTCCAACAAAACTTCTGTTCTGTGCGGGATAAAATCTTGCCATTGATTCATTCGAGTTTCTTCAATGCTTGTTTGCATCAATTTGAAATTGAGCGCATGATCTTTATTTGTTAAGATATAAAAACGCTTGCCTTTGTGAAAAAGATTATATTCCACTCCCCTTTTTCTTTGTGCAAAAACCTTGAAGTCATCATCAGGACGATTGGCATCCAAATATTGATATTCCGTGGTCAGTGTGCTGAACGAGGCAATATAAATATATTTATTGCTTTTGCTTTTGGTCACAAAAACATCGAAAATATCATCTTTCTCTTCATAAACCAAAATATCATCTCCGGCATCAGTGCCTAAGATATGCTTATAGATTTGAAAAGCTCTCAGCGTTTTTTTGTCCTTTTTCGTGTAGAATAAGGTTTGGTTATCATTTGCCCAAACGGCACT
Organism: uncultured Flavobacteriaceae bacterium; assembly: GCA_964489245.1. Taxonomy (GTDB): domain Bacteria; phylum Bacteroidota; class Bacteroidia; order Flavobacteriales; family Flavobacteriaceae; genus CAZAXU01. Next base: position 24,550 of record CAZAXU010000009.1, on the reverse strand, counting down.
TCCCGTAGTGTTTTTTATTTTGTCTCTCAATATCTCACCACTCTCTAAATTTTTGATTTTCAACACATATTGACGTCTTCCCGTGACATCTTCTCCGAAGACGGCAAATTTATTGTTAGGACTGACTTCTATTCCTTTCAAATTATAATATTCATATGCTTCTGCCATTTGATTTTCATCAAAAATAATTTCTTCGGGGGCTTTGAGATTTTTCTTTTTTCTTAAATAGACGGGATATTCTTTTCCTTTACTGTAGCGGGTTTGATAAAAATAGCCGTTTTCAAAATAAGGCACAGACTCATCTTCTTCTTTGATTCTTGATTTCAGTTCTTCAAAAAGACTATTTTCAAAATTTTTATATGAAGCCGTATGTTTCTCAAAATAGGCGTTTTCTGCTCTTAAATAATCCAACACTTTTTCATTTTCTCTATCATTCAGCCAAAAATAATTGTCAATTCTGACATCATCATGCTTCTTCAATTCATGCGGATTTTTTTTTGCTTGCGGCATATCACTCATCTCTGTTTATTATAAAGAAATGCAAAGATAAAAAAAAGACTGTTCTTGTTTAGATTTAATTTTTATGTGTTTAAAATTTTACAATTAATAAAATTTATGTTTGTTTCACAATATTCTTTCAGACATTAGGCACCAAATCCATTGGTTTGTCGTTTGATTTTATTTCTCTTCCTAACTGTGGTGATACGGGTGATGATTGATGATTGCATAAGCGCGATAGAGCTGTTCTAAAAAAATAAGTCGCACCATTTGATGTGAAAAAGTCATCTTGGACAAAGCTGTTTTTTGATTGGCACGTTGATATACCGCCTTTGAAAAACCATAGGGACCGCCAACAACAAATATCAAATTCTTGATGCCTGAATTCATTTTCTTTTGCAAAAACATTGCAAAATTTTTCGATGTAAACTCCTCTGCTTTTTCATCTAACAAAATAACAAAATCTGCAGATGTAATCTTGGATAAAATCAGAATACCTTCCTTTTCTTTTTGCAAATCTTCAGAAAGATTTTTTCTATTTTTAATATCCGGAATCACCTCAAAATCAAAGCTTATAAACGATTTGATACGTTTTATGTAGTCATCCATCAAAAATAAAAGTTGTTTGCTATCTGTTTTTCCGATAACCAGTAGTTTGATTTTCATTAATCTTATCTTAATTAATTGCTACAAAAGTATTCAAAAATATGGATAAATCGGCTTTTTTTATTTCTGCATTATTTATCCTACTTTTGTCAATATGATTACAAAAACACAATTTAAAAAAGAACTGGAAATTATCATCGACAATGCTATCAGAGAAGATGTTGGAGACGGTGACCACAGTTCACTGGCAAGTATTCCTGAAAATGCCACCGGAAAAGCGCAACTTTTGGTCAAAGACAATGGTATTATTGCAGGAGTTGAATTTGCAAAAATGGTTTTTCAGCATGTTGATGCTAACCTCAAATTTAAAAAATATATTGACGACGGCGAAATTATCAGATATGGTGATATCGCTTTCATTGTTGAAGGAAAATCTCAATCCATCTTACAAGCAGAACGCTTGGTGCTTAACGCCATGCAACGCATGAGTGCCGTTGCTACCAAAACCAAGCGCTATGTCGATTTGCTCAACGACTATAACACCCGTATTTTGGACACCAGAAAGACCACACCCGGAATCAGAGCACTTGAAAAATGGGCAGTGAAAATTGGCGGCGGCACCAATCATAGATTCGGGCTCTATGATATGGTGATGCTCAAAGATAACCATATCGACTTTGCCGGAGGAATTGAAAAAGCCATTCTCAAAACAAATGCCTATTTAAAAAAAAACAAACTCAATATCAAAATTGAAATTGAAACCCGCAATACGGATGAAGTGCAAGAAGTATTAAGAGTGGGACAAGTAGATCGTATTATGTTGGATAATTTCAGCTATGAAGATCTCAGAAAAGCCGTAAAACTAATCGGAAATCGATTTGAAACCGAGGCATCGGGAGGTATTACCGAGGAAACTTTGAAGAAATATGCCGAGTGCGGGGTAGATTTTATTTCGTCAGGCGCCTTAACGCATTCCGTGTCAAATATGGATTTTAGTCTGAAAGCCATCAAATGAACACACTTCTAAAAATAAAAGTTCAAATTGACAACTTCCTGAAAAAAATTCCTATTCCCGGATTTTCCGGAATGAATTTTTCCGAATTGTTACATATTTATTGGGAGGGTATTTTCAAAGGACAGATCACTGTTCGTGCCGGAGCCATTTCTTACAGCTTTTTTATGGCAATTTTTCCTTTTTTATTATTCACCCTAAGTATTATTCCGATGCTTCCCATTGAGAATTTTCAGAATGATTTTATCAGTTTTATACACGATATCATTCCACCTAAAACTTTTGATGTCATAGACAATATCATCTATGACATCGCTACCAAACCCAAAAAGGGTCTTCTGTCTTTCAGTATTGTTTTGGCTATTCTTTTTATGGCAAACGGTGTCAATGCCATTCTCACCGGATTTGAAGAGTCCGTTCACAAATTCATAGACAAAAGAAATCTTTTTAAACAATATATCATATCTCTTGCATTGTCGCTTATTCTTGTATTCATCTTAATGATTACGGTAGTAGCCATCATCTATTTCGAAATCATCGTGGTGAATAACTTGCAAAAATCAGGCATCATTGATGACTATGATTTTTGGACCATACTCGGCAAGAAGATATTCTATTTTCTGATGCTTATCACTTCGGTATCATTATTGTATTATTTTGGAACGAGAGAAGGAAAAAGATTAAAATTCATCTCTCCGGGAGCTGTAATGACTAGTTTTTTGATTGTGCTGAGTTTTTATATTTTTGGAATCTATATCGAAGTATTTTCCAGATACAATCAGCTATACGGATCGATTGGAGCTTTTCTTATCATCATGTTGATGATTTATTTAAACGCTTTGATTCTCCTACTGGGACACGAACTCAATATGGCAATCGTTAAACTGAAAAATAAAAAAAAATCGTATCTTTAAACAAATTTTAAAATCTATTCTTATGAAAAAACTATTTTTAGGTCTTATCCTTCTCGTTGGATTTATGAGTGTTAATGCTCAAGATGTTGTTGGGAAATGGAAAACCATTGACGACGAAACCGGAAAACCAAAATCAATTGTTGAAATCTATAAAGATGGAAACAAATATTATGGAAAAATCGTTGAGATGATTACGGAGAAAAACAAAGATGGTGTTTGTCGTACTTGCGAGACAAAATATAAAAACAAAAACATTATCGGATTGGTGATTCTAAAAGATCTTGAAAAAGACGATGACGAATATGGCGACGGTGAAATTATGGATCCTAAAAATGCTAAAACCTATAGCTGCTATATCAAACTGGTAAGTACCAACAAACTCAAAGTCCGCGGATATCTGGGGTTCTCTTTGCTTGGAAGAACTCAATATTGGTATCGAGTAAAATGAAAACGTTTTAGTATCAGAAAAACAAGCTGCATATTATGGCAAAATTCATAAAACTGTATGATGATCATACCGATCAGGTTCTTATTGACGAAATTGTAGAGACACTCCTAAATGGCGGTTTGGTAATTTATCCTACAGACACGGTTTATGGTCTGGGCGTCAGCATCAAAAATTCTAAAGCAATTGAAAAATTGGCTCGTTTAAAAGGGAAAAAAGTTGAGCAAGCCAATTTTTCGTTCCTTTTTAAGGACTTGAGTTCTCTTTCTGAATACACAAAACAAATCGACACCCGTACTTTTAAAATCCTTAAAAAAGCTTTTCCGGGAGCTTACGCATTTATTCTTCCTGCCAATAACAACTTGCCTAAAATTTTCAAAAAAAGAAAAACTTTCGGAATGCGAATTCCCGACAATCAGATTCTACAAAAAATCATTGAAAGACTCGGACATCCCATTGTCAATATATCTATCAAAGATGAAGATGATGTAATTGAATATACTACAGACCCCGAACTAATTTATGAAAAATGGAACAAAGTGGTGGATATTATAATCGATGCCGGATATGGAGAAAATGTTCCATCAACAGTTGTTGATCTCTGCAAAGACGAACCTGAAGTGATTAGAAAAGGAAAAGGTGACATCCACAATCTGAATCTCTAGTGCCAAGTCTTATGACTTTGCCTTGCTCTCAACAAAATTCTCTTCGACTTGTGCAAATAACACACCTGACTCAACAATCGGCTTTCTTTTCCCTATTTCATCTTCAGTAGAACCCTTTATATATCAAACCAATGCAATAATATCAGTTGTTTCCTTTCTTATAGTCGGACAAAAACTTCTCTAAACCTGAATCTGTCAATGGATGTTTCAACAAGCCTAAAATCGGCTTCAGCGGAGAAGTGACCACGTCGGCTCCAATTCTTGCACATTCGTTGATATGCATCGTATGACGAATCGACGCCGCCAGAATTTCCGTCTCAAAATAATAATTATCATAAACTTCCCTGATATCGGCAATTAGTTCTAATCCGTCTTGTGAAATATCATCTAAACGTCCTATAAACGGAGAGACATAAGTGGCACCCGCTTTAGCTGCCAATAATGCTTGCCCTACTGAAAATACAAGCGTACAATTTGTTTTTATATTTTTTTCACTCAAATATCTAATCGCTTTAATTCCGTCTTTAATCATAGGTATTTTCACCACAATATTCGGGGCTATTTTTATCAATTCTTCAGCTTCTTTTATCATACCCTTAAAATCCGTGGAAATTACTTCTGCGCTTACGTCTCCATCGACAATCTTACAGATTTTTTTGTAATGATTTAGAATGTTTTTCTTTCCGGTAATACCTTCTTTTGCCATCAATGACGGATTGGTGGTCACTCCGTCCAGAATACCCAATTCGTTCGCTTCTTTGATATCTTCAAGATTTGCTGTGTCTATAAAAAATTTCATATGTTTATATTTTAGTTTAAAGTTTAAAAGTTGTTAGTCTATTGATTCTAAATTAAAATTTGATAACTTATAATTCATAACTCTTCACGGAGTAATAATCATTTATCTGTGTGTCTAATTTATTAATCATGAATATTTTATATGTTTATATTTTCGCAATATAATGTTATTCAATTTATTATGTTTTATTATATTCTTATGTTTTGTCATGATTTTTACAAAAAATCACGCCAAAACAAAATACTTTTCTTCTTATTATCACCCACGAACTTTCAGTTCGGGGCTATCAACATTCAACCCCTACGGGGTTTGTTTGTAAAATAATCAACTTCAATATTCATCATTCAAAATTCAATAATACAAATATCGAACATCTGATTATGATTTAAGAAGTTTTTTTGCCACGAACACACGAATTTCCAAAAGCAAGATTTACTTCTAAAATCTAAAATCGTTTATTCTCAATCGTCCCCCCCCCCAAACTTTATGAACTTTTTGCTTTGAACTCATAGTTATTCGGCTTTTTATATATTTATATCTTACTGTTATTCAATTTGTTAGTTGTGAATACTTCATCTTATCTTATAATGGTTTCTAATTAATTTTTCAAAAAACCTGCTCGGCAGACAAGTCACAAGACACGGTGTCAGTCTTTGCATAAAAATACCTATATTATATTTCAATTTAGGTGTTTTTAAATTTAAAATTCGGTCAATTTTATTTCCTAAAACCTTAGGATTTAATCCGGATTCAACTTCTTCATCCATCATTTTTAAAACTCTCTCATAATCTTTAAAATAAGGAGATTCTTTTTTATTTTCCGCATAAATTCTTCCTTTGGCAATATCCGTATTAAAATCTCCGGGAGCAATATCAATTATACGAATGCCAAATGATTTTACTTCTGCACTCAAAGCTTCGGTTATTCTCATCACTGCTGCTTTGGTTGCGGAATAGATTCCCCTGTATGGCAAACCCGTATATCCGGCAATTGAGCTGATATTTATAAGCGTTCCTGATTTTTGTTTTCTCATATGTGGCAACACCTCTTGAATCAACTGCATTGTTCCGAAAAAATTAGTCTCAAAAGCAAGCCTGACAGCTTCCAAGGATGTTTCTTCAATAGAACCGGTGATTCCGATTCCGGCATTGTTAATCAAAATATCTATTTTTTTTTCTTTTGCAATAAGATTTTTTACCACCCTGCTGATAGACGCAGAATCCGTTAAATCCATTTGAACAGGAATAAAATCTTGATTAGTGCTTTCAATCGGGTTTCTACTCGTTCCATAGACTTTGTAGCCCTTGGATGATAATTTTTTTGCAATTGCGCTTCCCAAGCCACCGGAAACTCCTGTTAATAGAACAATTTTTGTCATTTTCTAAAAAAAAGATGATGTAAAAGTAGTCAAAGGATGGGATATAGCCAAAAAAAAGTGGCAAGCTACCTACATCACACCGCTACAACCTTCTACCCTTGCTGTATTCCTACCCTGGGGGATTCAAAGGGAGCTAGTTGTGTAGGACTTGCCGATGCAAAGATAAGAAATAATAAATATCTCCACGCACGAAAACTAAATAATTTTAATAAAAAAAATTAATCAAAATATCTTTCATGTTAGAAGTTTTTTTTATAATTTTGCCTTACTTTTTTCGGGATGTAGCGCAGTCCGGTTAGCGCACTTCGTTAGGGACGAAGGGGTCGCAGGTTCAAATCCTGTCATTCCGACCAATGCAAATCAAAAGCCGGAAATCAGAAGTTGGAAAAGCATTCGCCGGATTCTGATTTGCGGCTTTTGATTTTTTTTCTAAGTCCGTCATAAAATAAATTTTCGGGATGTAGCGCAGCCCGGTAGCGCGCTTCGTTCGGGACGAAGAGGTCGCAGGTTCAAATCCTGTCATCCCGACTAGCTTTAAA